>JANNUY010000244.1:0-17540 GCA_031414155.1 Acidobacteriota bacterium | reverse complement strand
TTCGTCGTGATTGACGACGGGCGCGGGATAATCTTTACCGATCACGCAACCGAGCGCGGCTTGCTGTGCCGACGGCAACAGCCACGGCGCGTGAATGAACGAAGTCGGCACGCGTTCGAGTTCAGGCAGCCAGCGGCGAATGAACGTGCCTTGCGGGTCGTGATCTTGCCCTTGCTTGATCGGATTGTATAAACGGATCGTCGCGTGCCCCGCCGTGCCCGCTTGCATCTGCATTTGCGAGTAATGAATGCCCGGCTCGTAATCAAGAAACTGCCGCGCCAGAAACAGCGAAGGTTCGCGCCAGTGCAGCCACAGGTCGTAAGCCGCAAACGCCACCAGCATCGAACGCATTCTGAAATTCAACCACCCCGTCGCGCGCAGGCTGCGCATACAGGCGTCAATCATCGGATAGCCCGTTGCGCCCGCACACCACGCGGCGAATCTCGCGGCGTCGAATTCGGCTTCGCGCAAGCCGTCATAAGCGCGCACGAAATTCTCGCGCTCGATACGCGGGTCGTCTTCGAGCTTTTGAATGAAGTGGCAGTGCCAGTGCATACGCGATTCAAACGCGCGCAAAGACTTTTCCCAACGCGGCGAAGCTCCGCCGTAATTCGCGCGTAAGCTGTGCATGATTTGCCGCGACGAAAGATTGCCCCACGTCAGATAAGGACTCAGCCGCGAACAAGCCGTCTCAGCACTCAGCGGACTCGAAATGCTACCGCGATAAGCGATGCCGCGTTCCGATAAAAATGAATCCCAAACTTTCCACGCCTGCGCCTCGCCGCCGCGTTGCAAGCTCGCCGCGCGCACATCAGGCGGCAAGCCTAAATCCTGATGTGAAGGAATCGCGCCGAGTTCGACCTTAAGTACGGGCGGCAGAGGCTGCAACGCAGCAGGCGCAGCCAACGGCGCGGGTCGCATGCGTTCCTGCCACAAGCCTGCCCAATCATCGCGGTCGGCCAAACGCCGCACGATGCCGTTGGTCGGAAGCTCGTGACGTTCGATGCCAGATTCGCGCAACCAACGGCGCACCGCTTTGTCACGCGCGTAACTCAACCCGTTGCCGGTTTCTTCGTGCGCCCAGAGCGTGAAGCGAAACTGACGTGCGAACTCTTGCAAGACGGGCAAGGCTTCGCCGACGCGCACAACGAGCGGCTGGCCTGAAGCGGCAAGTATCGCGCGTAATTCGTGCAAGCTCTGGGCGATGAACGTCCAGTGCGAAGCGTCAAAATCGGCGGCTTGAATCAAGCTGGGTTCGACGATATACAACGGCAAAACTGGGCCGCGCCGTGCGGCTTCGACGAGCGGGCTATGGTCGTGCGTACGCAAGTCGCGCTTGAACCAAACGAGTTGAACGCGTGTGTTGGTCATTGACGATTACCAGTCGAAGGATTGATTGAGCGTGAGTGCTCTGGCCTTGATCGGATTCCAATAACGACTGAAGCGTTTCAAATCAAGCTGTGCTTGCTCTGTTTGCGAAAGCTCGACGAAAGGCTCAAGCGGCAACACTTCGACCGGCAGGCTGTGTTCGCGTTGCAATGTCGCGCGCAGTTGGGCGAAACGCGGCGCGACGCTTTCAACCGTGACGATGCGCGTACAGCCATGTTCGCGCGCGGCTTCGGCGAGTTCGGCGACGACCTTGCCTTGGCGAATTTCGACGCGCGGGATTTCGAGCAGGCATTCATACATAAACGCGATGCGCTTGAGGCTGATGCGATATTGCGCGAGCAATTCGTCGTCGAAAACGAATACGCGCGGCGCTTCAGGATGCGCTTGCAACGCGGGGCTGTGCGGATTGAGGCAATCGCCGTGAATCCATATCAAAACGTCATTCATCGCTTGAAAGCCTCTTGATTGGTGCGCGGAAAAAGCTGCGCCGACAATTCGTCATAAGTCCCCTCAAACGGGCAGCCGTTGCGATAGTGCTGACAGTCGCGGCAAGCGACGCCGTCGGTGAACTGCTCTAAATTGTCGCGGTTGAAATAATAAGGTTTGACGGCGAACGCGCTCGCTACCCATTGCCACGAGAGATTGTTGCTCGCCGGGTCGCCATCAAGCAGGTGTTCGAGAAACCACGACGCGCCCGCCTGCCAGCGAATGCGCCGCCAATGAATCACGTAAGCAGCAAGCCACATGCGCGCGTGGTTGTGCAGATAACCTGTTTGTCGCAATTCATCGGCAAACGAATCCATACAACGCAAGCCCGTCGTGCCGTCAGCGATGTCGTCGGGCAAAGCCTCAGCGTAATCTGCCGGACGCCAACCGGTCTTGAGCGACTCACGGTCTTTCAAAATGCCGTCGCCGATTTGCGCATAAACGCGCTGCCAATAATCACGCCACGCGAATTCAGTCACGAGCTTTTCGGCTTTGGCTCCGCCGCGTTTGAGGGCAGCGTGACGGACTTCGGCGAGCGTCAAGACGCCGTGGCGCAAATAGGCTGCCAGGCGTGTGACTGAACCTTTCAGATGATTGCGCGTGGCGGCGTAACGCTCCGGCTTGATTTGTTGCAACGCGGCTTCAGCGGCTTGGCGACCGCCGCGCGTGTCAGAGATTTCTGGCGAACGTGCCGCCGCGTTGGGAAAGGTCGCGCACAGGTAAGCGATGAGTTCATCGCGGTCTTTGAATTCAGTTCTTAGTTTCATGACTCACCGATTGCTTGCGCATACGGCAAGCGTCGCTGCAATACTTCACTTCGTCCCAGACCTTGGCCCACTTGCGCCGCCACGCGAACGGACGCTGACAGACGAGACAAATCTTGGTAGGCAAATCACGTTTTTTCATCGCATGGTCTTTGCCGTCATCCACAAGGCCAACGCGCCGCGCAGGCTCCACGCCACGGTGCGCAGCCAATTTGAGTTCACCAAAAATTGATGCGCCGCCACGTCAAAGCCCGCTGACAAAATGCCATGCTGCGGCACTTGCAAAAACATCGTTGAAAGCCAAATCACCGCGACCAACACTGCGCCAATGATCGCTTCGCTCAAGCGAATGGCAGGCGAACGAAAGAACAAGAGCAGGCCCGCCGTCGCCAGTTCGATTAGCATCGGCAGCCCTACGACCGGTGTAATCAAACTAGAATGCGCGGCTTCATACGCGGTGAAACCTTCTTTGCCGACTTGCGCAAACAGCGGGTAATGCACGATCTGAATGCACCAGATCAGGCCGGTCATATAGAACGTAGCCGCGACGTTCGTGAGCAAAATGAGTTTCAGCAAGTGTTCGTTCATCGGTTCAGCAAGGCGTGGGCGGCTGCGCGTCCTGAAAGAAAAGCGCCCTCAACGCGCGGTGTGCCGAAAGCGTCTCCGGCAAAGGCGAGCGGCGCGGGTTCTTCAGTTAACAGGCAAGCATCAGGATGCGTCACAGTTGGCTGGCTGTAACGCCAGCGATGCACCTGCCAACCTTTGACCGGCGTGCGCAACCAATCATGCGCCGCGTGCAGCAACTTTTGCGCGATCAGTTCGTGCGGCGCATCCCAATGTTCGCGGGTAAATTCCGGCCCGGCATGCAAGGTCACGGTGAAAGCGTTCGGCGAAATCCCTTTGCGATGGTTGTCGCCAATCCAGGCGATTGGCTCGCCGCGCAATTGCAGCGCGCCCGGTTCGGGCAAGCGGCTGAGGGCATCGAGTTCAACCAATAAGGCAAAACATGGATCGTAGCTGATGCGCGTGAGCGCGGCGCGGATTTCGTCTGTCAGTTGCGCAGCGCCCGCGTCGAGCAAGGCGAGCGATTGTTCAGCCGGCGGCGTGAGCAAGAGCGACGCTGCCGTATGGCTCTCGCCTGATTTCATCGTGACGCGCCAGCCATTTTCAACTGGACTCACGCTGGTGACTTGCGCATTTGTCGTGACGTTCAAGCCTTGCGCCAAATCACGCGCCAACGCATTCATGCCGTTGACCGCGCAATAACGCGGATGCCCGTCGGGTTGCGGCTGGCCTGAGCCGTCGGCGAATCCGCGCGCCCATTCTTTGACCAGCCCGCGCGTGAGCCATTCATCAACTTGCGTTTGAAAGGCTGGGTCGCGCACGGTGAAAAATTGCGCGCCGTGATCGTAATAAGCGCGCCCGCCTGCGGGCGTGTCGTTCCAGCGCGTAGCCAGCCTGCCGCCTACCCCCCGGCCTTTATCGAATACTGCGACGTTGAGACCGCGTGATTGCAATGTACGGGCGGCAGTCAAGCCAGTCATTCCCGCGCCGATGATGAGGCACTGATTGTTTAATTCCATGGCGAATTCAAGAAGCTCGTCGTCGCCGACCTTAAAAGCGCACGCCCAACGTGGCGAAGCCGTAACGAATGCGCGCAAAGTTATAGACCGATTGCACATCCGCGCCGCCATCCAGCACGCGAACGCCCGCGCCCACATAAAGACGCTTGGTCAGATCGAAATTGATTTTGGCTGCGCCATCAAGGGCGCGGCCCTGCGAGGCGGCCAAGCCTTCGAAATCAAAAATCAGATGCGTGCGCGGCGTGGCGTTGAGTTGCGCGGTAAAGGCGGCAATCGGCACAACGCCGAAATTGGGGTCGGCGACGCGCAGCGTGCCTTGTTGCAATTCGATTTTGGCATCGCGGATGAGCGCGCCTGCGCCGAGTTGCACTTTCCAGCGTTCGCTCTCTTTCAAGGTGTAACGCCACGTCGCGCGATAGTTGTTGAATTTATAAACGCCTTGAGTCGGCACGTTGGGTTGGAAATTGGCGCTCTCAAAAAAGGTGCGCGTCGGCAACGTGCCTGTGCCTGTGATCTGCAACGGCGCATAAAGAAAGCGCAGCGTGTTGCGTTTAGAGACTTTCGCTTCGGCATAAACGCGGAAGTAACCCGACGGGCCGGTGGCATTGAGCGCGCTAAATTTGAATTGCGTGCCCGTGTCGCCCGGGTTGCGCACGTCGTTGCGCGTGAATTCCAACGCGCCCGCCTCTATCTCAAAATTGAATTTGTAATCGTTCGATTGCGCGGCAACTTGCGTCGCCCCCATCAGCAAGCACACGAGTGCGCAAGCAAAGTGTAAATAGTCTTTCATTGTCCCTCACTCCTTCTTCTTCTTCTCTTGTTTCAGGCTTGCGCGAGCGCCACATAATCAGGCCGGTCAGCCGCTGACTCGTGACGAAATTCGCGCAGCACTTGACCGTGATGCAGCAAAAATACGCCGGGCATTTGCAAGCCGTCGCCCGCCAACATGCCTACGCCGTGTCCGTTGGCGAAGGCTGCCAAACCGCGCTGCCAGACTTTCCAGCCGAACACTTGCCCCAGCGAAGCGCGTTTCAAATCAAACGCCTTGTATAAAGTCTGGTGCGGATCGTGGATGCGCGACACATCTGACAAACCGTATTTCGCCAAGCGTTCTGCGCCTTGTTCCGCCGTACCCAGATAAACGAACGCCAACTGCGTTCCCGCCGCTGTGAGTTGCGCGCGTTGCGCCGCAACATCCGCCAGCGTTTCGCGGCAGAACGTTCAGCCGAAATGCCGCAAGAAAATCACCAGCGTTGGTGCGCGTTGCGAGAGTTCAGCCAGCGACGTGCCGTACTGATCGCGTGCCGCGTTGAGTGCTGTTGTCAAATCATTCATCGTTGCTTTACCTCCAGCCATTTTGGTGTGCGCGCCGCAAAATCAGCGCGAACGGAATCCACCAAATCAAATCGTTCGTGATGTTGTTAATGCCGAACTGCCACGGGAAAGCGCCTTCCCAAACGGCTTGCACAAAACCAATCGGGCCGAACACTTTTCCGAGAAAACCGACCAGCACAATCGGCCAATGCCGTAGCGGATCGAACGCAGCGGCAATGTAACCTACGCCATAAACGCCGACGATCATGCCTACGCATTGCCAGAGCTGCGGGTAGTTGGGCAGTTGCATGCCGAACCAGCGGAACATCGTCAGCGGAAAGAACAATACGAAGCCGCCCCACACGAGGTTGTAAACGCCCGCCGCCAGCAACACGGGCTTCATCCAATGGTCGGCTTTGATTTCGTTCGCCATAAAGTAACCGAAAGCATGTAGTCCCGCCTTCCAGGCGGAATGACTCGGTAATCACTACATTCCGCCTGGAAGGCGGGACTACATGCTTTTTAGCGTGGCCTCACCGAAGCCAAGCCGCCGTCTACGCCAATGACTTGCCCTGTGACCCAACTGTTCGACGCATCAAGCAACCACGCGATAGCGCTGGCAACTTCTTCGGGCGCACCGATGCGACCGAGCGCGTGCATCGCGGCGGAGGCTTTCACCGACGCTTCGTTGCCGGTAATGCGCGCCGTCAGTGGCGTAGCGACCAAGCCCGGCGCTACGCAATTCACACGAATGTTGCGCGCCGCATACGAGGCCGCAGCCGACAGCGTCAATCCGATCACGCCCGCTTTGGCGGCGGCGATGGCTTCGTTATTGGCGAGTCCGGTGCGCGCGGCGGCAGAGGAAAGCAACACAATCGAACCGCCGTCTTTCATGACCTTAGTCGCCGCGCGCAGCAGGTAAAACGCAGAGTTCAAATTCTGCCGCAGGGTGAAATCCCACTCTTCATTGGTCGTGATGTGCGCGGGCTTGAGCAAGAGCGAGCCTACGCAATTGGCGACGCCGTTGAGTTGTCCGTGCGTAGCGAGGGCGTGCGCGATGAAAGCGTCAACTTGTTCAGATTGCGTAGCGTCCGTGACCAGACAAGCCGCGTTGAGTTCAGCAGCCAGCGCGGCGAGTTTGGCTTCGTCGCGTGCGCCGATGACAAGGTGTGCGCCTTGCGCGGCAAGGCGGCGGCAGAGCGCCGCACCGATGCCGCCCGTCGCTCCGAGAATTGCATAAACCGGTTGGGTCATAATTTTTCTAAAAACTCTTTTGCTTGTTGTTGCACGCGCAACCGTTCGGCGGCGTCGAGATGTTTCAAGCCCAGCACGTTCGGCCCCATACGCGGATTGGCGCGCAATTGCTTTTCAAACTTCAGCAGGAAATTCCAATACAGCGCATTGAAAGGGCAAGCCGCCTCGCCCGTGCGTTGCTTGGCGTCGTACTTACAGCCGCCGCAATAGTCGCTCATCTTGTTGATGTAAGCTGCCGATGCGACATAAGGTTTCGTGCCGACTACGCCACCGTCAGCACATAAGCCCATGCCGATCACGTTCGGCGTGACGACCCAGTCATAGGCATCAATATAGCTTTCCAAGAACCACTCGTTGACCGCGCGCGGTTGGATGCCCGCCAATAAGGCGAAATTACAAAGCACCATCAGCCGTTCGATGTGATGGCTGTAACCGGTCTTCAGTACGCGCGTGATGACGTGATGCAAACAGTTCATGTCAGTCTCGCCCGTCCAGAAAAAATTAGGCAGCGGGCGCTCGGCTTGCCAATGGTTCAGGTCGTGAAAGCCCGGCATCATTTGGTGATAGCGCCAATAAACATATTCGCGCCAGCCTAGAATCTGGCGGATGAAACCTTCGACTGAGTTCAAAGGCGCTTGGCCTGCGCGATAAGCGGCTTCGGCGCAACGAACGATTTCGAGCGGTTCGAGCAAGCCGATATTGAGCAGCGGCGATAGCACGGAATGAAATAACAGGGGTTCGCGCACTGACATCGCATCTTCATAAGTGCCGAAATCCGGCAAGCGGTTCGTGATGAAATCATCCAGGGTTTGCAGGGCTTGGGCGCGTGTGACGGCCAATGCGAAACCTTGTGTGCTGCCGAGATTGTCGGGACATTCGCGTTCGACTTTGTCGAATACGGCTTGGGTGATTTCGTCGGGTGCAAAACTCACCGGCGCAAGCGGAACGGGCTTACCCTTATAAGGCTTGCGATTCTCGGCATCGAAATTCCATGCACCGCCGACGGGCGAGCCATCTTTCTCAAGCAGCACGCCGAAGCGTTTGCGCATGGCGCGGTAAAAATGTTCGAGAATTATTTTTTTGCCGACTGTCTCTTGGGGCGGATGCTGTTCACTCAAGAAGTGCGTATTGCGCATCAGGCTGATTTCGAGATTGAGCTTGCTGCTGAGTTCGCGTTGCGACTGACGCGCTTGCCATTCGGCGGCTTCGAGCATGAGCAAACGTTGCGGCCTGAACTTTTTGACGTGCGCTTGCAAACCCGCAGTGAATGAATCGGCTTCGCGGTAATCCACCGTCCAACCGGCAGCGCGCAACGCTTCAACGTAATGGCGCATGGCCGACAGCACGAGCGCGACTTTTTGTTTGTGGTAACGATGCGCGCGCACTCTGCCCAACGATTCGATCATTACGACCACTCGCTCGTGACGTTGTGCGGGGTCAAGCAACGAGTGGTGTGGCAATAACTGATCACCAAGTATCAGAACTGATTCAATAGAATGTTTCGTGCTTGACCCCATTGATACCTAACTATCGGCCTTTGTTTACGGGCTTTCTATCGCTTGGCTTTTCCCCGGTTATCCAACTAAAGTCCGGTTCCTGGGTGAAGCGTTCAGGGTGTTTTTTGATTTCACGAAATTCACCGGCGGTTAACAGCAACCCCCCGAACAGCAAGAGTGTGGCAAAAACACCAAAGGCGAAGATGATTATGTCAGCCGTAGTCATAATTACCGACCTCCTGTTTTCAATTTGAAATAGATGCCGACGCCCAAAATTGAAGGCACCCAAATGCCGACAAAAATGCCCGCTTGTTTGTCAGGGGTTCCTAAAAACCCGAACCACAGGCTGATAGAAAACAGAAAGGAGACAAACGCTGATCCCAAAATAAATAAGTCAGATTTTTTCAACATTACCTTTTACCGAGATAAGCTATTCCCGCAAGCGAGAATAATTTGAGAGGGGAAGAGTTGTAGCGGACGCAACCCTAGAATTGCCGAACTCAACCCCGTCGGATTGCTCGTCCCAAGCGTCGCAACGGTTCGGCCCGCGATGCGAAACTCAAGACGTGAGCCGCAAGCGAGCAGCCCAGCTTGCAGTTGATTTAGCAACATCGCCCGCTGGCGACGAGCCGGACGCTGTTTGAACAGCGCCCAACCCGCTCGAACATTCGGCAACTCGATGTTGATACCTGCGCCATCATCGGTTTGAACCAAAAATTCGTGTCCCTCTATTGAGAACGCCAGTCGAGCGTGAATTTCCAGCGAGTTAGCAAACTGGTTCATGCTTTTGCCGTGTCGCGCGCGCGCAATTTCATGATGCCGTTGATCTTCCATTTCGCGTGCTGGGCCTGTGTGCTGGCTCCGCTCGGCACCATCACTTCGAGGTTCTCGAATTCATAAGTGATTTCGGCTCCGCGCCCAGTCAACTTGTCATAAAGCGAAATCGCCAATTCAGGCCAGGTGGTTGTGTCTTCATTTTTTTCGTTCATTTTAGTCTCCGCAAAAAAGTGGTTGATCTTGCAAGCTGCGCGCAAGCAGCTCGCGTGATGGTTAATGGGTGGGTCAGCTAACCTTGCCTTCCCTTATTGCCGCCGCCGCGATGCCACGCAACATTCCTGCAAATACGAATTGATGCAGCGGATAAAGAGCGTACCAATAGAGCAGACCAGGTAACCCCACCGGGTCAAAGAACGCAGTCTGTCGAATGAAAGAGGCTTCTTTGTCGCCCTGTACCTCAAATTCGAGCCAGGCCCGACCGGGTACTTTCATTTCCGCTGACAGACGTAAGCGGCGTTCCGGTTCAAAGGCTTCGACGCGCCAAAAATCAAGAGCCGAACCGACTTTGGGGGATTCAGGGTCGCTCCGACCCCGCCGCATGCCTACGCCGCCGACCAAAAGATCGAGCCAGCCGCGCAGTTGCCAAAGCCAATCGCCGTAATACCAACCGGTTTTTCCACCGATACGGCGAACCGGCGCAAAAGCATCGGCGGGCGCGCACTTAACGCAGGTGATGCGTGAATCAATGATGCGAGCGCCGAACCGCACGCCTCCCCAACCACGCTGGCGGCCTGCCGAAGAAAGGGCGTCAGACCAACGCGTTTGCACTAATTCTTTGTCTTCGTTGCGAATCGCTCTGGCAATCGCTTCACGAAAACCGCGCGGACGCACTTTGAAAAAATGCAGCGCTGACTGATTTTTCAAAACCGTCGGATGGCGCAGGCTTTCGATCAGTTTTTGACCGACGCGCGCATAAAGCGGCGTGACAAAGCCTAGCCACAGGCTGGACAGCCTCGGCGTGAGTATCGGCACAGGAATAATGAAGCGCCGCAGTCCGCGTTGCCGTGCATATTCCTGCATGATTTCGCCGTAAGAGGCTTGTTCAGCCCCGCCAATTTCAAAGGTATGAGTTTGACTGGCGGGTAATTCCAGGGCTTCGACCAGATAGGCTAATAAGTCTTCGATAGCGATAGGTTGGGCGGGAGTCGCCACCCAGCGCGGTGCGATCATTATGGGTAAGCGCTCGACCAACGCACGGATCATTTCAAAGGAGAGACTGCCAGAGCCGATGACAATCGAAGCCCGGAACTCAATGACAGGAACTCTGGATTCCCGCAATATCCGACCGACCTCATGGCGGCTGCGAAGATGCGCTGATAACTGCTCTTCGCTCTCGCCCAGCCCTCCCAAGTAAATGATTTTCTGCACGCCAGCGGCCCGCGCCGCATTGGCAAAATTTTGCGCTGCCTGCCGGTCTTCGATCTCAAAATCACCGACCGATCCCATCGAATGCACCAAATAGTAGGCCGTATGCACGCCTTGCAGCGCCACGCTCAAGCTGGCTGAGTCGAGTACGTCGCCCGCGACAACTGCTGTATCCGCCGCTATTTTGGAACTGAGCGTCGCCGGATTCCGCGCCAGACAGCGCAGCCTTTGCCCAGATTGTTCCAGTTCCTTCAATAACCGCCCGCCGATATAACCAGTTGCCCCGGTGAGCAAGATCAACGGACGCTGATCATCTTCTTTTGTGTTAGCGGGATTTTTGGATTGCATCTTTTTTCGATCCGAAACGTACCTAACCGAACTTGTAACGGCTGTGGCTGGCGGCGTGGTTGGAATCAAACATCAATCCCAAGCCACGCGCCGAGCCACGCGAAACGAAGCCTCGTCAGCCTCGTGTTAACGAAGGGTTACTTGGGCAGGATCACGCTATCAATCACATGAATCACGCCATTGCTGGTCGCAATGTCAGTTTTGACAACGTTGGCATTGTCCACCATCACCTTGCCGTCTTTCACCACGATCTTGACCGAAGAGCCTTGCACGGTTTTCGCCGTCTTGAGCTTAACCACATCATTCGCCATCACGTTGCCCGCCACGACGTGATAAAGCAGGATTTTGGTCAGCTTTTCTTTGTCTTTGAGCAATGCTTCGACCGTCCCCGCTGGCAGTTTGGCAAAAGCCGCGTCGGTTGGCGCAAACATTGTGAACGGCCCTTTACCCTTCAACGTTTCGATCAGGCCAGCCGCTTCCAGCGCAGCCGCCAGCGTTTTGAAACTGCCCGCTGCCACCGCAGTGTCAACGATGTATTTCTGCTCGTGCTGACCCGTTGCGCTCGCTGACAACGTCGTAACTCCCAGCGCCACGACTCCAACCAACAACAAACTTGCGATCTTCTTTTTAAGGTTCATTTGAATTTTTCTCCCGAATTAATTGTTTCTTGCCCATAGGAACTGAAGCCGCAGTTGCCTAATGATTGTCTGCGAAAATCAACTCCCTCCTTCAACGTGGATGAGTGTAGCGGACGGGATTTACGTTGTCAAGCCTTTGTCTAGGATAAGTACTAAATATATTTACTTTTATATTAGATATTGACTCGACAAGCAGAGGGGCTTATGCTTTTCGCCAGGAGAGTACATTGATAAATGAAGACTTTGTTGTATCCAATCCGTGCCGTTGCCAAACAGACGGGCATCAGCATTGATACGCTGCGTGCTTGGGAAAAACGCTATCAAGTGGTCGCTCCGCAGCGCGACGAACGCGGGCGTCTCTACACCGAAGCCGACATGCAGCGACTAATCTTATTAAACACGGCGGTGGAAAAAGGACACGCGATTGGCCGGGTAGCGCCACTCAGCAACGGAGAATTGCAGGCGCTCATCGCTGTGCCAGAAGCCCAAAAGACGTTGGCTAATGAGTTTGTCCAGTTGTCGGCAATGCGGGCGGAAGGACCAGTCGTTGCACCACACCTAGCGCCCCGTCCCGTGATGGACGCCATCGAACGGTTGGATTATGCCGAAGCGGAGCGCGAACTCGCGTCGCTGGCTGCAATCTTGCCGCCCCGCGAATTGGTTCACAGCATTGCGTTGCCCTTGATGCGCCAAGTCGGCGAAGCATGGCACGAGGGTCGGTTGGGCATTGCGCAAGAACACATGACCTCGGCATTGTTGCGGAATGTTTTGGGTGCCTTGATTCCGTTGCATCGCCGGGCTGCGCCGACGGGCAAGCTGCTTTTTGCCACGCCCAGCGGCGAGCATCACGAATTCGGAATTCTAGTTTCGGCCATGTTGGCGGCAGGCGCAGGTTTGGGCGTCGTCTATCTCGGGGCCAATCTGCCCGGCGATGAAATTGTCGCGGCGGCACAAAAGACCGCGCCGCAAGCTGTGGTGCTGGGCTTAGTTGGTGCCAATGGCGGGCAGGCGGGCTTGGCTGAATTACAGAAGACTGCACACAAGTTGCCTGCGCAAATCGAATTGTGGGTTGGCGGTTCGCAAACCGCCGCCGTGGCGCAAGAGGTTCGCAAGACGCGCGCACTGTTGATCGAAGACTTTCACATATTGGAACAGCACCTCATCCGCTTGGGCGCGCGGTTTTAACCTTCACACTAGCTCCACCTAGGCCCCATTCAACTTAGCCATCTTTCGTTCAGACATTATTTTTCCCCTTGACAGTCTACAGGTAGGCGCGTTATCTCTCTTGTAGAAAATCTAGGGGAAGCAAATGGCAAAAACCAAATCCGACTTATTGCAGGGCACGCTCGACCTGCTGATTCTAAAAACGCTGACACTCGCGCCGATGCACGGCTGGGGCATCACGCAACGCATTCAGCAAATTTCGGAAGACGTGTTGCAGGTCAATCAAGGCTCGCTCTATCCGGCGCTCGTTAGGCTCGAACAGCAGGGCTGGATCGAAGCCGAATGGGGCACGTCTGACAACAACCGGCAGGCTAAGTATTACTCGCTGACCCGCGCCGGACGGAAGCAACTCAAAGAAGAACAGGAACACTGGAAGCGGCTTTCGCACGCGGTTGAGCAAGTGCTGCAAGCAAGCTGAAAAGGAGGCGTTATGTGGCAACGAATGTGGCAGCGCGCGTTGGCGCTATTTCAGCGCGACCGGCTCGAGCGCGAGTTGAAAGCCGAACTGCAATTTCATGTGGACTGCGCGATTGAAGAAAACTTGCGGCGCGGGATGAGTAACGAAGACGCGCGGCGTGCGGCCTTACTGAGTTTCGGCGGCGTCGAACAAGTCAAAGAACAGTACCGCGACGTGAGCCGCTGGCGCTGGCTTGAGGCGTTGGGGCGCGATGTGCGTTACGGAGTGCGCAGCCTGCGCTGCGCGCCAGGGTTCACGTTAGTCGCGGTATTGACACTCGCGTTGGGCATCGGCGCGACGACGGCGATTTTTACCGTAGTTTATGCGGTGCTGTTGCGTCCGCTGCCTTATGCCGAACCAGAGCACATCGTCGCCGTCGGTTCGTTTAACGCCGCTGGCACGGGCGATGAGAGCAAGCCGAGCTTCAACGCGCCCGCTGATTTTTTGGATTGGCGGCGACAGAGCCAGAGCTTCGCGGCGCTGGCGGCGATCACGGGAATGCAGGCGAGTTACGAACGCGGCGGGCGCGTCGAGACCTTGCCGGGCGCGCTGGTGACAGAGGATTTTTTCGCGGTGCTAGGTGTCGCTCCGCAGTTGGGTCGTACTTTTATCGCCGACGATTTCGTCGGCGGCGCGACGATTCCGGTGGTGTTGAGTCACGCGGCGTGGTTAGAAAAATTCGGCGGCGACCCCACCGTTATCAATCAAACATTGCCTGCCAAACAAAGCCGCCTGCGCATCATCGGAGTGATGCCGCCGGACTTTCGCTATCCGCGTTGGGTGCAAGGGTGGCAGCCCTTGCCGCGCAATGATGGGCAATGGGGCTTGCGCGGCAATCGTTATTTCGATGTGGTCGGACGCCTCAAGCCGCAACTCACGTCAGCGCAAGCCGAACACGAACTGCAAAGCGTTGCGGCGCATCTGGCAGAAAAATTTCCCAAAGACAATGCGGGCTGGTCGGTGCAATTGATCGGTTTGCGCGAGTGGCAATTCGGTGAGAATCCAGCCTCGCTATGGATGCTGTTCGGCGCGGTGGCGTTGGTGCTGCTGATCGGTTGCGCCAACGTCGCCAACCTGATGATGGTGCGAACGCTCGCGCGGCGGCGCGAACTGGTCGTGCGGCTGGCGCTCGGCGCTTCGCGTTGGCAGTTGTGGCGGCAGTTGTTGACCGAAAGTTTATTGCTCGCGTTCGCGGGCGGCGCGCTTGGCGTCGCTTTCGCCGTGCTGGGCATAGACGGTTTGCTCGCGCTCTTGCCCGAAGGCAACGCGCTCAAGTTGCCCGATGAAATTCACGTTGATCGTGCGGTGTTGCTGTTCACCGCAACGGCTTCGTTGCTGTGCGCGGTGTTGTTCGGCGCGTTGCCGGCTGCGTTGGCGGGACGCGCAGATTTAACCACCGGCTTGAATGCAAGCAGCCGCACAGTCGAAGGCGGCGCTTCGAGCCGCTTGCGTCACGCGCTGATTGCGGGCGAACTCGCGCTGGCGTTAGTCTTGTTGGTCGGCGCGGGATTATTGCTGCAAAGTTTGCGCAATCGGCTGAACGACCATCCGGGTTACGACGCGCAAGGCATGATGCTGTTGGGCGTGAGTTCGCCGTTGCCTTTTTCTGCGCCCGAATCGCAACGCATACAGTTTTATCAGCAGGTGTTAGAGCGCGTCGCGCAAACGCCAGGCGTGACGAGTGCCGCCTTGACCAACGCGAATCATTTCGGATTTCTCGCCTTCCCGTTCAATCGCGCCGACGAACAGTTGCCGCAAGGCGATGCGAATGTGCGTTACAGCGCGGTGAGTGCTAGTTACCGCGACACCCTCGGCCTCACGCTCAAGGCCGGACGCTGGCTGACCGAGGCCGACAGCAAAGCCACGCAGCGCGTATTCGTCATCAACGAAAAACTCGCGCGCACTTATTTCGCCGAAGTCAATGCCATTGGGCGTCGCGCGACGCTCAACTATCTGGGCAGTCGTTTGACCGGCGAAATCATCGGCGTTGTCAGCGATATTAGACAGAACGTGCCCGGCCAACCCGTGCTGCCTGAGGTTTATGCGTCTTTCGCGCAGATGCCGTGGTTCAGCCACTTCCTCGTCTTGCGCAGCCGCACGCCCGACCCGCAGGCCATCGTCAATGAAGTCGCGCAAGCCATACGCACCGTTGACCCGCAATACGAATTAGCTAGGCCCTACATCGTCAGCGAACAACTCGCCGCCGAGGTCGCCGAGCCACGTTTGTATTCGATCTTGCTCGGCCTGTTCGCTGTCGTGGCGTTAGGGCTGGCGGCGCTGGGTATTTACGGCGTGATGGCTTACGCGGTTGGATTGCGGACGCGCGAGTTCGGCATTCGCCTCGCGTTGGGCGCACAGCCGCGCGCGGTGTTGCGATTGGTTTTGGCGCAAAGCTTTCGGTTGATCGCGGTTGGTTTGACGCTCGGCTTCATCGCCGCGCTGGCGCTGACGCGCGTCGTCAAAAGTTTGTTGTTCGGCGTTGTGGCGACCGACGTGCTGACCTTTGCGGCAGTCACTTTGTTGTTGGCGCTGGCGGCGTTGCTGGCGTGCTGGATTCCGGCGCGGCGCGCGATGCGCGTTGATCCGGCGATAACGTTACGCAGTGAATGACAAGTTGTGGTGCAGGTTCCCAACCTGTGCCGCAGCTTGCCTGATTAACAACGGCGCAGGTTAAGAACCTGCGTCACTGAAATTGAAGCAGAAGAAGGAAACACAAAATGCGTCATTCAATTTTGCTCTGGGCAATGGCATTTCTATTTGCCTTCCACAGTACGCACGCGCAAACAACCACTGATAAAAGCTACGCTTTGCGCAACGGTCAATGGTTTGATGGCAAGGCATTCAAGACGAAAACGTTTTATGTCGTAAATGGATTACTCACCGAACGCGCTCCGAAACGAATTGATGAAACGCTTGATCTGAAAAAAGGCTTTGTGATTCCGCCGTTCGGCGATGCGCACTGTCATCACTTTGACGGCGCTTATGGCCTGGACGAACTCATCAAGACCTATCTAAACGAAGGCATTTTTTACGCGAAAGTGCCGGGCAACTCACCGCAAGGCGCACGTGAGGCAAGCGCCAAACTCAATCGCTCTGACAGCCCCAGCAGTATAGACGTGCTGTATGCCAACGGCGCTTTGACCGGCAGCTACAGCCATCCGATGGGGACGTATGAACCACTGGCCTTGGGGGTTCCGTGGAATCAGTGGCGCGAACAAGCTGACCGCATTGCGAAAAGCCGCCTTGCCGAGGGCGGCGCTTATTACACGCTCGACAACGTCAACGATCTCGAAACGAAATGGCCGCGCGTGCTGGTGACCAAGCCGGGCCTCATCAAAATCATTTTGACCGATTCAGAAAATTACGAACGCGACAAAGACAAGGTCGGCGTTGACGTGCGACGTGGTTTGCCGCCTGCGCTTGTGTCGCTGGTGGTCGAACGCGCTCACGCTGCCAAGCTGCGTGTCATCGCCCACGTAGACACCGCCGCCGACTTTCACCTCGCGCTCGCTGCGGGCGTAGACGAGATGGCGCACATGCCCGGTTACGGTTTGCGCGAAGAGGAAGACGCGCGCAAATACGAACTGAGCGAAACCGATGTAAAACTCGCCGCGCGTCGCAAAGTCGTCGTAACACCGACAGCCAATCGCGCTGAATTTGATCCGCCTTCTCCGAAACGAAAGGCGACGCAACTGCGTAACCTGCGCTTGTTGAAAAAGCACGGCGTCTCCGTCCTCATCGGCACGGACAGTTACGGCGCGAGTGCCAGCCGCGAGGCCTTTTACCTCAATCAACTCGGTCTCTATTCCAATCTCGAACTGCTCAAGCTGTGGAGCGAAGCCACACCGCAAAACATTTTCCCGCAACGTAAGCTCGGACGCTTGCAGGAAGGTTACGAAGCCAGCTTCCTGATTTTGTCAGCCAATCCGCTCGAACAGTTTGCGCACGTCAAGCAAATCCAAATGCGTTTCAAGCAGGGAATGCGGCTTTGTTAAGGAATGTCCTGGCAAGCCAGATTAAAAATCCAACGTACGAACAATTAGTGCTGGCGGGCTGTAATAGAACTGGAGTGCCAGCACTATAGGGTGACAGAGAGGTCAGGTGTTTGGAGACGGATGGATTAATTGTCGCGGCTTGGTAGAGTTGCGATAAGGTGAAAGATCGCTCTGTCAGTTAGAAACAGGGTTGGTTGTTTGCCAACACACGGGTTTGCGGTTTGATAGGGATGCCAAACCATAGATTCGTAACGTCAAGTGCCAACAGCGTTGCAGGGGAAAAAGAGCTACGCTGGGTGTTGGTTGGATGATCGGCCCTGTTTCTTTTAATTTTTGTTCACGGATGCGCGCCCAATCTTGTTTTGAGAGGTGCTGCGGCTCCAGTTTGAA
>JANNUY010000243.1:0-5322 GCA_031414155.1 Acidobacteriota bacterium | reverse complement strand
CGCCTTTGCGTATGAACCCCGACTCGCTGGCGGAATTCCAGTTGGTCACCGGCGGATTCACGGCGGAACTCGGACGCAGCAGCGGCGCGCAAGTGACGATGGTCACCAAATCGGGTACGAACCAGATTCACGGCAATGCCTTTGAGTTCTATCAAACGCCGCGTTTCATCGCGAAAACCTACCCCGCAACGATCAACAACACTCCGAAAGAACAGTTCGTGCAGCACATCTTCGGCGGCAGCCTCGGCGGCCCAATCATCAAGAACAAACTTTTCTATTTCGCCAATCTGCAAATGCTGCGCGCTTATGACACCCAGTTGGTGACGCGCACGGTTTATACCGCAGCGGCTCGCGCAGGCAACATCCGCTATGTCGTGGGCCGCGCCAATGCGCCGAACGGTTCGGCGACGGCGGCGGTTGATGCCAGCGGCAATACGACCTTGCCCGCGTGCAGCGCCACCGTCACGACGCTGTGCCTTAACAGTTACAACATTGCTGTGAATCCGGCGAATATCACGCGCGACAATACTTTGATAGGCATCATCAACGCGCAACCGCTACCAAATAACTTCGCCGTCGGTGACGGCTTGAATACGGCAGGCTTCAACTTCGCTTCGCCGCAACGCGAACGGCAATACGATCTCGTGACGAAAGTTGATTACGCGATGAATGAGCGCAACAACTTTTACGTGCGCTATGCGCAAGGCAATCAAACCACGTTCGGTGATGGGGGCAACGGCGGACGCCCGATCTTCCCCGATTCGCCCAATTTGGTTGACACCGTCCGCGACCCGATCAATCTGGCGGTGAACTATCGCTGGAACCCGACTTCACGGTTGATTAACGAGTTTGTTTTAGGCTTGAACAAGTTCGCGTTCAGCTTTGACACACCCACCCCTGACCCGGCTTTTAACTTCAGTTTTCTGACGATTCCGACGCCGAATACGAACTTTGTCAGCAATGCGCGCAAGCTGCGCACTTGGCAATTCGTTGACAATGTAACGCTCGATTACTCACCCCACATTTTCAAAACCGGTTTGAATTTCCGCTTTGGTCGCCACATTGACGACCGTTCGTCGGTGGCGGGCATTGGTCTTGAGCCGCTCGTGACCTTTGGCGGCGCAGCGGGTTACACGGGCTTTAACTTGCCGGTCGCAGGGGCGACCAGCATCAATGCCGTTGATTTAGGCACGCTGCAAAATGCGCTCAACAATCAGTTGGGACGGGTGAACAACGTCTCGCAAGCCTTTGTTTCCGATCCGAACAACCCCAGCCAGTTTGCGCCGTTAGGCACGCGCTGGAGCTTCACCGCGAATTACCCTGAGTTGGATTTTTACGCGCAGGACAACTGGCGCGTGCGCTCCAACCTAGTGGTTGATCTAGGCGTACGTTGGGAAGTGAAGTTGAACCCGCGCTCCGAAGGCCGTCCGATTCTCGTGCCGAACGCGCCTTTCACGCTGGGCAATGCCGGAACGAATGCGTTGCGTTGGACGCAGGGCAATTTGTTCAAAAACGATTTCGGCGTGATTCTGCCTTCCATCGGGTTTGCGTGGGATCCGTTCAAGTCGGGCAAGACTTCGATTCGCGGCAACTATCGCATCGCCTCTGACCGCATCGCGTCGCAGTTGTTGGGCGCGAACGTTTTCCAAAACATTCCGGGCAATGCGTTGGGCGCGGTGAATGCTGCATTCGGTCAGGGCGGCGGTTTATATCGCAACGTAGCGCCGATCATTTCGGGCTTGACGCCTTCGTCCACGCCCGATGCCTTGCGGCAACCGGCGGCGTTCGGCGTAGGCTCGATCAACGTCTTCGACCCGAACTTTCAGTTCCCACAAGTTCACTCGTGGACGCTTAGTTTCCAGAAAGAAATCGTCAAACGGTTGAATGTTGAGATCAATTACGTCGGCAAACGCGGCGTACATTTGATCGGCGGTTACAACGCGAATCAGGCCAACATCAACGCCAAAGTCGCGGGGCAAAGCGAGAGCTTCCTTGATGCGTTTAACACAGTACGCAACAGCACGACGGCCAACAGCCCGCTTATCAACCTGTTGTTGACGGGCAGCGCGACGAACAATGCCGGTACCGCGCTGTTCCGCACGTTGAGTCCTGCCGCATTGACGCAAGGCAGCGTCGGCACATTGGCGGTGTTGGCTTCACAACGCACCTGCGCCGCCGCGAATGCAACTGCCGGAGTTTGCACTACGGCAAACGTTGGTCGCCGCTTGCTCGACGTGAACGGCTTTAGTTCAGCGTTGCAGCCCTTCTCGCAATTCACGGGCGGCATGAACGTTTTCGACAGCAACGATTATTCGATGTATCACGGCCTCGAATTCATCCTGCGCCGTTCGGTGAAAAGCAGCAACTTCCAGGTCAGTTACACGTTGTCGCGGTCAATGGATAACCGTTCGTTCGACCCGACCTTCACATTGGTGGCGACCGGCACGGCGCAATCGGCCTCGAGTACGCCGTTTGATAACAACAACCGCCGCCTGAACTATGCATGGTCTGATTTTGATCGCCGCCACGTCGTGCAAGGTTTGTCTCGGTTCGAATTGCCTTTCGGCAACGGTCGCAAGTTTTTTTCTGGCTCGCATCGCGCAGTGGATGCAGTCATCGGCGGCTGGCAACTGTCGAATACGTTGCAATATCAATCAGGACGCCCTTTCACGATCTATTCGGGCTTGAACACATTCAGCAGCGTGGTGGGATCGTTGGCCGATTGCAACGGTTGCACGCGCAACGAAGGCAAGCTGTTGCTTGAGAGCGGCTTGAATTTCTGGCTCGACACTGCCTCGCGTGCCAAGTTCACGGCACCCGCGCCGGGTTCCAACGGCAACACGAAACGGAATTTCTTCCTCGGCCCGCAATCTTTCGTGATGGGGCTTTCGATAAGCAAGAACTTCCGCTTTACTGAACGGGTGAACTTCGATCTGCGGGTTGATTCGACCAACTTCACGAATACGCCGTCGTTCGCCGCGCCGACTGCCGTGTTGACGAATGCGACTTTTGGACGCATCCGTGACGGTGTCACTAGCGCCGAGCGTCGTATTCAGATTTCTGGCAAATTGAATTTTTAGCCGGAGGCCTCAGCGCGCAAAAGCGCATTCATTGCAATTTTTAAGGGCAGGCGCATCCATTCGCCTGCCCTTTTTTCTTGATACTCAAAAGCTGGCCTTTTAATGCCACGTCCCCGCTTGATCTTAGCGAGGCAAATAAAGACAATGCGTTTGCACGAAAGCAAACAGATTAAAAACCAATGTGTTCCGCCTTCGGCAACATCAGTTAATTGTATAGTTAAGTGTTGAGTAAGTTGATGGTCACGCGCGGTGCCTCTTTCCGAGGTAAGCAGTATCTCCAAGTCGTTCATCAATCAATACGCAATCGTTCAACCCCAGTTATCTTTTAGCGAAAGCTCCTGAACGCACGACCCATCGTGTGGGCTGGTTTTCGCCAAACGCACACGTCATTTCATTCATTTTGAAAATGCGCACTAGTAAAATAAGAGCTTCAGAAAATCCCCCGTCTCTGCACAGCCCCTGCGCATAAATCATTCACCCCACCGGAACGTCTATCGCGCAGTTTTTGACAAGCGCAATTCAGTTTTTTAAGGAGGAAGCCTGTGAACTTTCAGAAGTCAGCCGCGAACTTCTATGCAAGTCGGCCATTTGGTCGGCAAGTCTGGCAGCGTTGGCATAAGAGTTTATCCGTTTTATGTGCCGTAGCTGCGGTCTTTATGGCGACGCTGTGGATGCGCCCCGCTGCCGCACAATTCATTCCGCCCTATCGTCAGGGAGACATTTTCGTCTCGACGCTGGACGGCACGGTTTATCGTTATGACCAGCCGACGGGCACGTTGATGCAAACGCTCGACACGAACGTTCGGCGCTTTATGTCGGGGCTGGCCTTCGACAAACAGGCCAATCTTTACGCTACGATTTTCGGCGCGGGCAGCGTCGTGAAATTCGGGCCGACCGGAAACCTGCTGGGCAATTTCGGCTCTGGTTACGGACGCTTTCCCAAGTCGATCATTCTCGATCCTGACGGAAACGTTTATGTCGGCTCGGTGGATGGCGACAACGACGTATTGAAATTCAGCCCGTCGGGCACGTTGCTTGATCGTTATGATGTGCGCACCGAATTGCGCGGCGCTGACTGGATTGATCTGGCCGGAGACCGTTGCACGCTCTATTACACCTCAGAAGGCACAAGCGTGAAACGCTTCAACATCTGCACCAAACAGCAACTGCCTGATTTCGTTCAGAACCTGCCTCACTTCGGCGTGCAAGGCATTCGCCTGTTGCCCGATGGCGGCATGCTCGTCGCTGACAACGAAGAGATACTGCGCCTCAACGCGACCGGCGCGATTGTGAAGCGTTATGACGTAGCCGGTATCAACTGCTGGTTCACGATGAACCTCAATGCCGACAACAAATCGTTTTGGAGCATTGATTACGACACGGGTTACATTCACAAGTTCGATCTCGAAAGTGGCGCAGTGTTGGGTACGATTTATACCGGGCAGCGTTTGATGGGGTTGGCGATTCTCGGCGAGATTACCGCCGTGCCTACGCCTACGCCGGTTCCGACGGCAACACCAACACCTTCGCCGACCGCGACGCCAACTCCTACTCCCACGCCGACGCCGACTCCGTTCGCTGACCTCGTGGCGATGAATTCGGTTTCGCCCAGTGTTGTCACAAAAGGCACGATCGTAACTTTCACGGCGATGGTCATTAACAACGGACCGGGCACGGCGATTAACGTGAGCGTCAATAACTGGTTGCCGCGCGGCTTCACGATGTTGTCTTGCACCGCCAGCGTCGGTCGTTGCGAAGTGTTGCCGACCGACGGGACGGGTTTTCTGGCTATGCTCGGAGCAGGCGCGAAAGTTACTTATACGTTTGTCGCACGCGTGGACGATTGCATCGCCACTGAAAACAACCTACGCGCGTTGAATATGTTCAAGGTCACGGCGGATAGCCCTGACCCAAACATGGATAACAATCTTGCGAATACGTTGATTGATCTGGCCCCGCCTGCGCCGCGAATAACGGTGGCGGGCAACGCGTTTAACTTCGGCATCAAGACGTTGACGCGCACGACTGACCCGAATCCTCCATTCATCGCTTTCACGGTGGTGAACGATGGATGTATGCCGCTCAATTTCAACGGTGCGGCAGTGCGGACGGGCGCTGACGTCACGAACGGCAAGATCACCAACCCCGATGACAGCACGGTGTTTCCGTTCGCGGTTGTCGAGACCGGTGTGCCGCGCTTTTTGGGACGCACCGAGAACGTCACGATTCCGCCGGGCGGATC
>JANNUY010000242.1:0-2229 GCA_031414155.1 Acidobacteriota bacterium | reverse complement strand
GGTCGTCAACGTATAAGTCACGAGTTCTTTTTGACCGTCCACGGTGACTTCAAACGGCATCTGTGTGAGTACGAGCTTGCCCGTTTTCAAATCGAACGAAGACTTGCCCGCCCGCAGCAGTTTGACGCCTACCGTGCGGCCCTTCGCAGACTTGTTCGTCCAAACGGCTTTGCTCATGACTTCGTTGCCGCCCGCGAGTTCAGCAACACTGGCCGAAAAGCTGGCCGGAGCTTCGACGCTGTCAATGATTTGCCACTTGCCATTGGCGTCGGGCTTGCACAACTCAAGGCGAATCGTGCCGCTGAAATCGCGTTGCGCAAACAACGCGCGCGCAAACAAACCGCTCACGGCGATCAGCGTCACGAGCGATAAGCTCACCACCATGCGCAAGGCCTTTTTGATTGGGGGATTCGATAAATTCATCAGTTTTTGCATGTTGTTTTCCTTTCTCTCTTGCCTGCTTCCATTGCCGTGCGGGTCATTTCCCGACGACGTGTGCAAGTTACAGCCAAGGCGCGGCGGGCGTCTTAAAGGCCGTTTGAATGTTTTCTAAAAGTTTTTTGAAAAGCCCCAAGCCTCTGAGCAGATTGCTTGAAGTGATGGGCTGACGATAATGGCGATTCCAATGACGTGTCCGTAGCCCGACCGTAAGCGAGGGCTACCTCTGCGTTAGACGCAACAGCGTCACCGAACCCAATCAAAACATCCTTGAGGTAGCCCTTGCTTACAGTCGGGCTACGGAGACGCTACGCGCTAAGACAACTTGAGTTATGCAGGAAATTCAAAACGTAAAAACTGAAACACCCAACTGGTGGGCCACCGTGCGTGAAGCCATTCACGGCAGCCAACAAGATTTCACCGAAGGCAGCATCGGACGCGCCATCTTTTTATTGTCAGTGCCGATGGTGCTCGAAATGATGATGGAATCGCTGTTCGGGCTGGTGAACGTTTATTGGGTCGCGCATCTGGGCAAGGAACAAGCCGCCGCCGTCGGCATCACCGAAGCCCTGCTCACTATCGTGTTTACCGTAGCGATGGGCTTGAGCATGGCTACGACGGCAACGGTCGCGCGGCGCATCGGCGAGAAAGACGAAGAGGGCGCAGGCCACGCCGCGATGCAAGCCATCCTGCTGGGCGTGCTTTGTGCGATCCCTATCGGACTGATCGGCGCGCTGTTCGCTCCGCAACTGTTCAGGCTAATGAATGCCGAACCGTCAGTCGCGGCGATGGGTACGGGATATTTGCGCATCATCTTCGGCGGCAACATCGTCGTGATGTTGATCTTTCTCATCAACGCGATCTTTCGCGGCGCGGGCGATGCGGCGATTGCGATGCGTGCTTTGTGGATCGGCAACGCGATCAATCTCGTACTCGACCCCTGTTTGATTTTCGGCTGGGGGCCTTTCCCTGAACTTGGCGTAACTGGTTCAGCGATTGCCACCACCATCGGACGCGGTGTCGCGGTGGGTTATCAGCTCTGGCGATTGTTTGGCGGTACGAGCCGCGTGCCGGTACGCAAAGCGCAATTTCTGCCTGATTGGTCAGTGATGCGAAACCTGCTGAAAATGTCGCTCGGTGGCATGTTGCAGATGTTGCTCGCCACCGCCGCGTGGATGTTCATGATGAGTCTGGTCGGACGTTTCGGCAGCGCCGCACAAGCCGGATACACCATCGCCATTCGCATCCTGATCGTAGCCATCTTGCCTTCGTGGGGCATGAGCAACGCGGGCGCGACTTTGGTAGGGCAAAACCTCGGCGCAAACAAACCTGAACGAGCTGAAAAATCCGTCTGGCTGGCGGGGCATAGCAACGCTGTCTTTCTTTTCGGTGTCACGCTGTTTTGCGTCATCGGCGCTGAATGGATGGTGCGCTTGTTCACCGACGATGCTGAAGTCATTCATCACGCGAGCAATGCGCTCAGGTATATCAGTTACGGCTATGTGTTTTATGGGTATGGCATGGTGATGGCGTCGGCGTTTAACGGTGCGGGCGATACGTGGACACCGACCAAAATCAACATTATCTGTTTCTGGCTGATTCAGATTCCGCTGGCGTGGGCGCTCTCGCAATGGACGGGCTGGCACGAACTCGGCGTGTTTTTCGCCATCACGTTGTCTGAATCCATTTTGGCGTTGCTCGCGATGGTGATCTTTCGGCAGGGCAAATGGAAGACGATGCAAGTATGACGCTTTAGGGCAAAGGAATTTATAAAGTGGAATGAGGCTGGTA
>JANNUY010000241.1:0-4064 GCA_031414155.1 Acidobacteriota bacterium | reverse complement strand
CGCACTCCGCACTCCGCACTTCCTCAAAGAGAGTTTCCCACTGTTGCCGCACCGCTTCCCACGCAGACTTTTCAGCGAGTTTGCGTCCGTTGTTCGACAAGTTCGCGGCAAGCTGGGGTTCATTCAGCAGTTGCATAATTGCCGCGACCATCGCGTCGTCGTCATCGCTTTTAACGAGCAAGCCACTTTCGCCGTCGGTGAGCAAGTCAGGGATGCCGCCTACGTTGGTTGAAACGACGGGCAGGCCGAAGGCGCAGGCTTCGACGACGGCGACCGGCATGTTGTCAATGCGATTGGTGTTGATGAATACGTCAGACGCAGCGGCATATCGGCGTTTCTGTTCGGCATCAATGAAGCCGGGCAGTTCGAGCGCTGCGCGTACGCCCAATTCCTCCGCGAGTCGCTCACATTCGTTTTGCAATCCTTTATCCTGCCCTGCCATGACTAGCGTCGCTTTAGGATGATGCTGCCGTAATTTCGCCAACACGCGCACTGCCATTTGCGGATTCCACACCGGATGAAATGAGCGCATCCAGAATAAGCGCGGCGCGAGGTTCGTGCGCAGCCGAAAAGGATAGTCAGAAAGTTCGATCAGGTTCGGAATGACCTGCGCCGCGAAACCTTGCTCAATAGCGGCGCGCGCGAGATAAGCCGAGGGCGCGACGATGCGCGTGGCGCGACGCAATACGCGGCGCGTCCATTGCGGGTAACGTTGCTGAAATTCAGGGAAGGCCCCGCCGTGCAAAGTCATAATGATGGGCTGTCGTTTGAGCTTACCGATCCAACTGGCGAGGTCTTCTATGACAAAGCTAGGGCCGCCGAATACTTGCAACATCATGATGTCAGAGGAACGGCTCGCAGTGACGAGCGTCGTCACAATGTCGAACAGTCTCATATAACGATTGGGATGTGCAGACACCGAACTGACCGGATAGCCCGCCTCAGCGAAACGATCTGCCAGCACTTCGCCTTGCGTAGTGACTTGCCCCGGATTGCGTCCAATCATTGGGCCGACAAATCGTAAGTGCGGCAAGGTGGAGTGCTTTCTCACTGAAGACTTGTGTTATTCGTGCGCCGTTTCTTCAGGACGCCACTGGACGGCGGTCAGTCCGAAAAGAAAAGCCGGAGCCGCCGTTCGCATCGCGGTGGTGAACATAAACAACATGCTCCAGGTTAAGAGTGAAAGTGCGAAAGCTCGTTGAGCAGGAGTGCGCGCCATGCGAATGTTTTTGGCGCTCAAGGCAAACAGAAATCCAATTGCCATCAAGCCGAAGATGCCGTGTTCAGCCAACAGCCGCGAATATTCCATATGGGCTTGAATGTTTTTCAACAGGCCTTCACGATTTCTGCCTGCCATGCCTGGGCCTACGCCGAACACCGGATTGTTCCACCAGATTTCGAGTTCTTGCAGCGCCAGTTGATCGCGTCCGGTCGTACTCAAATTGCTAAATCGTTTGCTCAATGCGCCCTGCGTGAAACGTTCCAACAGCGGCATGATAAAAAATAAACTCGCGCCGATGAATAAGGTTGCGAGAATTAACTTGATGCGAGTGCCTCGATCACGCATCAAGTAAGTCGCACCGAGAAAGCTCGAAATGCCCGCCAGCCATAACCCCGTACGCGAAAAGGTCATCATGCTCTGTGCCGCCAACCACACGGCGATGATGCCCAACAGGATTTTTATCCAGCGTTCGCGTTTTTCTAGCGCCGTGAAAAGTAAGGTTGCTACGACCCCCAAGCCGAACGTGGCAGATACCTGATTAGGGCCGAAACCGCCGCTCGCCTGCATGTTAGAAGACGAGCCGAAAAAAATATCCTGTGTTTGCAAGATGGATGACAAGGCTGCTGTCGCCATGCTGATGATCGGAGCTAATAAAAAGAGGCAACAGGGCAGAATTTGTTCGCGCGTGAGTTTCAGGTTGCTGCCCAGCCAATAACAAACCGCCAGTGCCAGCGGACCCGAAAGATAAAAACTGACGGTTTGTTGCAACGCGAGCGATTCGAGATTGGCCAGCGGCAACACAATCGAAGGCAGCAGCAAGGCAAAGAAACACAGCGGCAAGGCCGCATTCCGAAACAAACCGTGACGCAATATCATCGCGACCGCCACCGTCAATACGGCGTATTTGCCGTATTCCCAAAAAATTTGCGCGTTGCCCATACGCCACAGCACTTCAGACCCAACGATGTATGAAATGGCATAGAGCGCGTGTTCGCGTTTGCGCGAAATCAAGGCTGCCCATAGAGCAATCACGAGCGTTAGATAAGCGTGAATGGTAACGACGAGCGAAACTTTGCTGGCGTAACCCAGCGCTACTTGAAAGCCGAATAACAAACCTAGCTTGATGAAATTGCCGCTCAACCAGCGTTGCCAGGGGCTGGCGTTGCTGACCGCCAGCGATGGCATAGAGGAGGTGACAGGATGCATTTTTATATTCATAACAAAGCTCCCAGCGCCTGTTGATAAAGGGCCGCGAAGGCTTGCGGCAAGCGTGTTAGCGAATGATGCGTAGCGATGTGATGATATGCCGCCGCGCCCAACGCCTGTTGTCGCGCAGGATTGTTGATGAGTTCGACCAGGGCCGCAAGGAAGCCTGATTCGTCGCTCGGTTCGAAGGTCAGGCCGGACTTGCCGGATTCGATGATTTCCGCGACGCCGCCCACGTTGGTGCAAACGATGGGCAGGCTGGCCGCCATCGCTTCCATCACGACATTCGGCGTGCCTTCAAAATCGGAAGTGAGTAAAAACATATCGGCCTCACGATAAAGCGGCGCAGTGTTTTTGACGATGCCGCGAAACTCGACCAGTTCGGGCAACAAACCCAACGTGCGGGCTTGTTGCTCTAACGCGGCACGCAATGAACCGTCACCGGCAATCGTCAGCTTGAAAGGCCGCGTTACTTGTTCTCGCAACTTGGCGATCAGGTTGAGCAAACGATCTACGCGCTTTTGCGGTTCGAGCCTGCCGATGGTGAGCAATTGCAACGTCTCGCTAGCCTGCGCCTGTTGCCGGTCAGGCACGGCGAAGGCTTCGTCATCAATCACGTTGGGCAGAAAGAAAACGCGCTCAGGCTTGGCTCCCTGTTCAATCGTATATTTCACCGCCGCTTGTGAATTCGCCGCGATCTGGCGCGGCAGGTTGAGACTGAGCCAGCCTAACAGCCGTCCGGTTTCCAGCACTTCGTGATAGCCGCTCGCGCGCACTGCGCCGATCTCGCGCAATCCCAAACAACGCGCCGCCACTGCGGCATAAAGGTTCGTATAGAAATGCTGGCTCTGCAAAATCTGTGGCTTGAGTTGGCGACACGCGCCGATAATCGAATGCACGCGCGCCACTCGCCCTGGCGATTGACCGATCCATGTGACTGGCACGCCCAGCGCGCGAATCGGTTCTTCCCAAAATTCTCCCTGCGTCAAACACAACAAGTGCGGCGATGCGCCCACCGAACGCAATGCCTTGAGCATATAAAAAAGCTGCCGCTCAGCGCCGCCCTGCGCGAGCGTACCCGCGAGAAAACAAATGCGTAATTGAGTCAGATCAAGCATGTTTGAATTCGTTCAGCCATTCCGCCAGATGATTCGCCAACCGTTCATAAGTCGTGGCAAACGAAAATTGTTTTTCGATTTGTAGCCGCGCGGCTTGGCTTTGTTGCGCGGCGAATTCTGCGTCAGCCAAAAATCGCAGCGTGTGCGTTGCCAATTCGCTGGTCGTTGCGCCGAGCCACAAGCCTTCGGTCGGCGTCATATCCATGCCGTAAACCGCATCCGGCGTAGCAATCACGGGCACGCCGACCGCCATTGCTTCAATCAGACGGCTGCGAAAGCCGAACGTGCCTTCCCACGGACACAACAACGCTGTCACTTGTTTGAGCGTATGCGCTACGTCAGGTACGAAACCTGTTACGTGCAAACGTGCATCCTGTGCGGCCAATTCGGTTAAGTGCACAGGCGGATGGCTGCCGATCAACCAAAGCTCGGTGTCAGGAATACGCTGCCACAGCAACGGCATGATTTCTTTGACGCAACTCAACGCGCCCGCCTGATTGTGCCGATTGCCCAAGCCT
>JANNUY010000240.1:0-7407 GCA_031414155.1 Acidobacteriota bacterium | reverse complement strand
GTGAGCGACCTGAGCCTCGGCGGCTCGTCCCTTCGGATCAATTGACGCATTGCCGAGGTTCAGGTCGCTCACGCTCCCCGTACTGCTATTTCAACACTGGCAGCTTGATATGCGACGCGAACCGCTTTGACCGATAAATTTTTTGCGTCGCCGCGATGTAATCGGCATCGGTCGCCTTGAAGATATTCTCAACGTATTTTTGCGGATTGCGGTCAATCACGGGGAACCAAGTGCTTTGCACTTGCACCATGATCTTGTGGCCTTTCTTGAAGCTGTGGTCTTTATACAAAAGGTTCACGTTGAATTCGGTCACTTGGTTGGGCTTCAACGCTTGCGGTTTCTCGAACGATTTATGATAGCGCCCGCGCAACACTTCGCCCGTGACCATAAATTGAAAGCCGCCCAGCTTGTGATCGTCCGCGAAATCTTCGGGGTAAACGTCAATCAGTTTGACGATCCAGTCGCTGTCGCTGCCTGAAGTCGCGGCTTGCAACTGCGCGATGATTTCGCCCGCGACGGTTACGTCTTCAGTTAGCGTAGCTGTTTCCCACGTCAGCACATCAGGACGCCCTTGCACGAATCGTTGGTCTTCCATCAACCACGTATTCCAACCTGAACCCTTGCGAAAATAGGTCGGCTGAATCGGACGCCGCCGATAGGGTACGGGCGCTTTCGGGTCGCTGACGTAGCTATCAAACGCCGCATTGCCACCATCAGTCGGCGCGTCAAACGAGAGCTTGCCGTTCGCGTGAAAATACAAATTGCGCATCGTCGTTTTATTCAACGGCGGCCATTGATCGTAAGTCTTCCATTCGTTGCTGCCGGTTTGGAACGAATGCGCTTCGGGGAAAGCCGTGAGCGACTTGCCGTGCAAGTGATGCGCGAAGAAAGGCGCTTCGATCTTTTCGCGGAAGTATTCGCCAGTGTTTTGTTTGAACTGAATCGCGCCCAGACTATTGCCCGTGCCGCCGCGCCAGCCGCCGTGATTCCACGGGCCGACGGCGAGGTAATTCATCTTTTGTTTATCGTTGGCTTCGAGATTCGTATAGATTTTCATCGGGCCGTAAAAATCTTCCTGATCGAACCAGCCCGCTACGTGCAAGGTCGGCACCGTCGGATTTTTCAAATACAAAACCGCTGAACGCGCCTGCCAATAAGCATCGAAACTCGGATGTTCGATAAACGCCTTCCACGTAGGCAGTCGCGGCGTGATGAAATTCGATAGCGCGCCTTTCTTCAAATACCACTCATACGTGTCGTAAATCTCAAATGCCGGATCGTCGCCGCCTTTCGTATTCTCTACGCCATAAACGTATTCGTAGCCGTAAGCCAAGCGAAAGCCACCCTGATGAAAGAAATCATCGCCCATCCACGTGTCACCCATCGCGGCCTGTGGCGACAAAGCTCTCAGCGCCGGATGCGGTTCGAGCAACGGTACGGCGGCGAGCCAGCCCGGATAGCTGACGCCGAAAATTCCTACGCGCCCGTTGTTGTTGGACAGGTTTTTGACCATCCATTCAATCGCGTCGTAAGTGTCAGAGGATTCATCAACTGACTTGGTATCTTTCTTGTCGCGCGGAGGCCGATTCATCATGAACTCGCCCTCTGATTTGTACTTCCCGCGAATGTCCTGATTGACGAAGATGTAACCATCCGCGACCAACGCTTTGTTGAACAAACCCAGCCTGCTGCAACTGTTGGGCGAAGAACCATACGGCGTGCGCGTCATCAAAATCGGTAAGGGCGCGCTCTGATTTTTCGGCGAACAAATCACCGTATACAGCTTCACACCGTCGCGCATCGGAATCATTTGTTCGTTGGCTTCGAATTCAACGGGGGCAGGTTGCTGTGTCGGTTGCGGTGCTTGCGCGAAGACAGCGAGGTTGATGAAAAAAAGACAGCAGAGAATTACGAGTGGTGATGGTTTCATCGGTGTTACCTGAAAACGAGTGTAGAGACGCAAAATCTTGCATCTCTACACGGTGGGTCGCATGTGCTTATGCCAACGGGTTTATTTCACGCGCTTCAACTTAATGACGCGGCCTAACAGCATGTATTCCGCGACATACAGATTGCCTTTGTTGTCCCAAGTGATGCCGTGCGGCGAATTGAACTGGCCTTCTTTCCATTGGTCGGCGGTGTATTTGTTACTGCCGCGCAATTTCGTATCCATCTGATCGCCCAGTTGCGTGACGAGTTTGTTGTCTTTGTCGAGAATCGTCGCGCGCCCCGCCAAATCGCCAATCACTACATCAGTGCCGCGAATGTGCAATGCCGCCGGCAAACGCAAAAAGTCGTTGTCCGTGCCATCGAGCGTTTTGATGTGTTTGCCTTCCATCGTGAACCACTGCAAGCGATGCATTGCGCGATCCGTCACCAGCACCGTCGGTTGCGGCCCGCGCGTATCAACAATGATCGCGTGCGGCGTATTGAACTTGCCGTCCTCTTTCGGATTTTCTTTCGTCACCTTGCCGCCCCACGAATTTTGATACTCGCCTTTGGCGTTATAACGGTGAATGTAGTTTTGTCCGTAACCATCCGTGACATAAAAGCTGCCATCGGGCGCAACGGCGATGCACGTCGGCTTGAATTGCGACTTGCTTTGATAAACGCCTGATTTTTCGGGGAAGCCCTGCACCCAAACGACTTCGCCGGTGAGTGTGAGCTTGGCAAATTCGTTGCGCGTCAGGTTGGTCAGGTAAATGAATTCCTTGCCGCCTTCCTTGCGCAATTGCATACCGTGCGTGCCTTGCCCATCCGATGCGGCTTTCCATTCCTTGCCGAACGAACGCAGGTACTTGCCGTTTTCGTCAAACACGATGATGGCGTTTTCGGTATCGGTGCTGAGATAGACGTTGTTCTTGCTGTCTACCTGAATGCCGCCGTGCGTCGAGCCGTATTTCATGCCCTCAGGCAGCTTGCCCCAGCCGCGCACCCATTCGTATTTGTGATTGCTCGCGCCCATCAAAATCGGCGCATTGGCCTGCCGCCCGCGTGCGTAGGCAAGTGGCGCGAGTTGCGAAAACAGCGAAGTCGTAAGTGCGCTCGCACCGAGTCCGGTCAGGAACTGGCGACGAGCAATTGGTAAAGTGCAGTGGTCGGTCATGTGTTTCTCCCCAATCATTTGAGTATTCGGTTTCGGTAAGTAAGTAGGTCTTCGTCCGACATCTGTTCGGGCGAAACCAGTCGATAATGCTTCTCGTCGCTGATGGCGATGCCGTTCTCGCCCTCTTCAAAAGCAAACAGTGCAATCAAATTGCTTTCAAGAAATTGCGCAGCTATCGGGCGACAAATCAGCAGCGGAAATTTCGCGGCACACAAAGCGAAGTCCTGTTCGATTTGCACGATGCCTAATTGGTCGGTGCCGCCCTTGGCTTGCAGGGGAAAGACATACTGCGCGCCGCGCTGATCGATGCCGACGTAAATTTCGTCTGTCTCGACCTGCCCCATGCCCGGTACGGTTGTGCGCAAGTGGTTTTGCAGCGAATAACAAGTGACACCTGTGAAAATGTCAATCAATCGGTTGTAACGCAAACGCGCCAGCAAACCTTGCTCATCTTTGAGGGAATAGCGCGCAATGATGCCCGGCGTAGCGTCAGGAATCTTGGTTTCAGCCAGCAGCATATTCGGCAAGATGCGTGGCATTGCTGCCAGCGCGAACTTGTATTGTGCTTGTCCCGTCGGACGAATGACCCATTCGAGTCCGGCGGGCGCATGTTTGCGAATCGACTCAGGCAAAGCAGCCCGATAACGAAAACTGTAAACCACATCGCCCAGATTTTTCGGAAGCTGAATTCCCAATGCCGTCGCCATGTTGACCAGATCGGTGCGTTGAAAGGCAACCTCTTTCGCGCCCTTACGATATTTTTGCGCAAAGATCGTTTCGATCAGTCGAACGTAACGATTGGTTTCTTTCTGCTGAGCTTTTTTCATGAGTTAGTTAGCCGGGCCATTGCAGCACGACGACTTCTTCGCGCAGTTGTTGTCGCGTAGCCGTTGCCAGCCGCGTGCGGAACAGGTCGATACCTACGACGCGATAGCCCAACGATTTCGCAATCTCTGCCAGCAAGCGTCCCGTGCGAATCATCACTTGCAGGTAAGAAGCCTGATCGCCCACGACATAGCCGAGTTGCGCGCCGGGCTTGAGCAGTGGGCGCAAATCAGCCAAATGACGCGCCATTCCGCCGAAATACAATTTAGTCACTTTGCCGTAAAGCCTCTCAAAGCCCGAAGTCTTGCCCATCGCAATACGGCGGCTTTCGATCTCTGCCGCGATGGCTTGAATCTCTGCGTGATCGGCGACCCACGTTTCATCGTCATCGCCTTTGTAAACGTTCCGCGTATTTGACCGCAGCAAGCCTTTTTTCAGCGCACGCAATTCTTCTTTATTTTGAATGAAGCCGAGCAGCACGGCTTCGAGCCGCGTCGTGCGCGTGTAATCCTTCTCGTTCGGATAAGGTGGCGAAGTGAATACGGCATCAATGCTTTGCGGTGGAACCAACGCCGCGAGTTGCCGCGCATCAGCGTGATGAATGTTGGCAGGAACTTTGATTGACGGCGCGTGGCGCAAATCTTCTGTCATGGCTTTCACTTCTGCCAGCCAGCTTTCGACGACAGGCGCATCGGTTTTTTTGACGCGCTGCACGCCGACTTCCGGGCCGAAATGTAAGTTGCTGATCGAAAAGACCAACGCTTTTGCCAACGCCAGTTTTTCGTAAGGTTGAAAAGCAGAATGTTCGTGCCGTTGTATTTGTTCAAGCAAGGCCAACGCCTTATGCAGCGGCAAGGGGCTGATGGAATCTTTCAGTAACAACGCCGCCGCGTCTTCCGGCAAGGTTCTCAATGAAAGCGGAGACTTGGCAGATAAGGCTTTTTGCGCGGCTTGGGCGATTAACGTCGCGTGCCGGGTTAAACCTTCGGCATCAGCCTGCCACGCAACTTTTACCGAACTGGCAAAGTGCGCCATCGGATTCGCTTCAATGCCGACGCTGGCGAGGCCGTGCAGCTTGGCTTCAACCAACGTTGTGCCGGTTCCGCAAAACGGGTCGAGAACCGTCGCGCCTCTTTTCAGGTCAAAGCGGGCAAAGTAATCGCGCACCAGATGTGGCGGAAAAGAAAGCACGAAGCGATACCAGTTGTGAAAACGCCTGTCGCTGACCGCCAGCTTATTGGCCGTGCCGTTTAACTTCAGGCTGGCTTTCGCTCGGTCGTTGGCGAAGAGATCAAGTTGTGCCGCAGGTGTAATCTGGGCAGGTGTCATCTGGGCAGGTGTCATCTGGAAGATTCCTTCGGGTGAACATTGGCGAACAGTCAAGCGGCTTTACGATGGCGCACGCTGCCTGTTGATGTTTGCTGCTTCGTTTCAGCGCATAGCAGTTTTTCCATCCATTGCCGCGTACCGAAAATACCTTGCACCAAGCCGTTCACCGAAAAATCCTGATCGAGTTTCTCCCAATGAAGCGAAGCGCCGCGCAACCCCAACTCGACTGACGCGATGTCGGCTGGAGCGGCTTCGCTCAAACCTTGCAAACGTTCGCACGGAACACTGAACGTCGCACCGCTTTCCAGTTCGATCACGAGGCGATGGTTGAGCGCATCGTAATGTGCGGCCCGCGCTTGTATCTCATTCTGCAAGGCCGCTTGTCCGCGCAGGTCTGACGCTTCGAACATCTTTGCCAGTTCGTTATCGCTGTAAGTCCAACGTCCTGCTTTATGCATCGCCATGAATTTCTCTCCACTTCTCAATCAAGTAATCCTGATGTTCGGCGACCAGCAACAAGGCTTTGCGCCGCGATGGTAAACGCATGCCTTTGTTCTCGCGTTCGTTAGGTTTCGTGTCGGTGTCACCGAGTTGAATAACCACTTCCGCGCCGCCTTCCTTGACGTGTACGTGCATCGGGATGTGGTCAAAAACGTAGATCACAAAAGCAAAGCCATTTTCCCGCAAGACTGTAGGCATCGCCAAGTCTCCGCTTGATCGTCAGGCAGTTTTCTTTCGAGCAACCGTGAACAGGAAATAAGCCAAGCCTGCGAAAATCAACAACGCGAACACATTCGCCCATTCGCCACTGGCAATCGCCGTATGTCCGCCGATGCCGAGTTTCTCTTCGCTGCCCATTGCTACGCGCCCGGCGGCGACGAGCAAGCCGCCGATGGAACCGCCCGCGATCAAGCCGGAACTGAGCAAGACGCCTTTGCCGGTTTCTTCTTCGGCGAGCGTTGCCTCTTGATGTCCGCCTTTGCGCGCGAGTTTTTCGACCAGTGCGCGTACCAAGCCGCCCGCGCAGATCGTCGCTGACGTAGAGATCGGCAAGTAAATACCGACAGCCACCGGCAGCGCCTGGACGCCGATGATTTCCAACATCAGCGAAATGAGTGCGCCGATGATAATCAATGACCACGGCAGCTTTTGCGTGAGTACTCCGTCAACCAGCACGCCCATCAGCGCGGCTTTGGGCGCGTCGAGCTTGCCGGTCATTTCTTCAATCGAAAACTTAGGCGAACCGTTGGCGTCAACCAGCAAAGTGAATTCGCGCGAACCTTCTTTGACGTTGACGCGGTTATACATCTGATCGTCCATGCCGCGCGACTGGCCGGTCTTTTTGACGTTGGAGCTTTCGGTAAACGACTTGCCTGCGAGTTCAGCCGGAATCGTTGCCGTGACCATTTGGCGGATGCCGCCTACGCCGGGGTTGACGAGGTAATGCAACTTGCCGTCGTCGCCGACGAGGTATTTGCCCGCTTGAATGCGGTTGCGGCCTTCGTCAACCGAAACTTCGATGGGGAATTGAGCGACGCGATAAGTCTTGCCGTCTTCGACTTTGGGTGAATCCGTCCAGGTGTTTTTGATGTTCTCAGCGGGAACGGTAAACGTCGGATAGTTGACGGGCAACAAATTAATCGCCGAACGATTGAGGAAGTCGAGCGTCCAGCCGATGACGAGCGCCGAAGTCAGCGCGCCTACGAGCAAGCCCATCTGTTGGTATTTCGGCGTAGCGCCTACGAGAAACCCGGTCTTCAAATCCTGTGACGTATTGCCTGCGTTGGCGGCGGCGACGCAGACGATTGCGCCTACGGTGAGGGCGATAACGCGGTCAGCGGGTGAGGTGTAGCCCAGAAAGAGAAACAGCAACGACGTGAACAATAGCGTCGCAATCGTCATCCCTGAAATCGGGTTTGAAGTTGAACCGATCTGTCCGCAGATGCGCGAAGACACCGTTACGAAAAACGCGCCGAAGATCAAAATCATCAGCGCGGAAATCAGGTTCACTTCGTATTTGGGAATCAACACGATGGCGAGCAACAAGACGACGATGCCGCCCATCGCGTAAGGAATCGGAATGTCGCGTTCGGTGCGCAAAGCGCTGGCGACGCTGCCGCCGGTGAAATCTTTCAATCCGGCTTTGA
>JANNUY010000239.1:0-6738 GCA_031414155.1 Acidobacteriota bacterium | reverse complement strand
TGCCTTAAGTTGTGAAAATTAGTTTGCTTCTATTGAGAGGCTGAACAAAATCGCTAGCTGCTTCTCCCAAAGCCTAGTGTTCGATTTTGCCTTAATTTCAATACGCTCGCCGAACTGGAGCGAGATAGAACTTAACACGCTCCCCAACACCTGTAAAGCCTTGAGATACAATAGTTTCACACTTGCAACCTCAAAAACCACTTCACCATTTAAGCGATTGCTTCATACTCAGGGAACTACAAATGGTAGCCGCTCACGCAATAGCCTCAAGATGTCGTGGCAAAGTTGCGATAACGTCCTGTGCGACACATCGCTTCAAGCTGCGAAAAGACTGGCCGTGAACGGTCAAAAATACCTTGAAAATAATTTTTACGTTTTGAGAATGCAACAACGAAACGGTTGCGCGCAAATACAAAAACCGCGTACCTGAATCGCTCAGATACGCGGTTTTATTGGGTAATTATAGAATTTGTGAAGCCTAAGCGGCCTGCTTTTTAGTTTTGGGCTTTTTGCCTTGCAGCGCGTCTTCGATCATTTGCTCGGCTTCTTCCGTGGTCATTTTGGTCACATGCGAAATTTCGCGCAGCAACAAATGACGGGCGCGTCCGGCAAGTTGCTGTTCTTCGGGCGACAGCGTCTTGCTCTTGCTCAACTTCGACATTGTTTTGAGCGAATCGGCGATTTCGTATACTTCGCCCGAAGCCATGCGTTCGCTGTTTTTCTGGCTCCGCTTGCGGTGATCAGTGGCGACTTCGATGTCTTTGCCGAGAAAGCGCAGCAGTTTGGGTAAGTCTTCTTTTTCCATCAACTTACGCATGCCTACGCTTTCGGCTTTGTTCACGGGCACGCGCACCAGCGTGCCTTCTTTGTCGTCCATCGGCTCTAACACATAAACTTTAGCCGTTGTGCCAACCACCGTAAATTCTTCTACGCGAGCGACGCGGCAGATGCCGACCCGTGGATAAATTACTTTATTACCTTCTCGATATAACAATTTGTAAGCTCCTTTCGCACCAAAATTGCGCGCACTATAACACAAAAATGTGCGCTTGGGGCGGGCATTTCGTTTATTTTCTTCAACTTGCAGTGATAGTCGGCTGAAATACCTGATTTTATAGGGTTTTGCAGGTCAAATTCTTTGCAAGGCTAGAGTTAGGAGAATTTCAGTAACGGCGCTGTCCGATGTTTTGCGTACCGAACGTGGCAATACCTTTGAGGGTGAAGGAGAAAATGTAGCGGTTCTCAAAACGCTGCCCGGCATTGAAGGTAAACCGCTGCACTTGAAAGCTGCAACAATCCCACGCGTAGCCGCCGGTGGTCTGTAAGTAAATGAGGTTGTTGCTCTGAAACACCTCTTTGCGGCGCAAGTCGTAAACTAGCGAAGCCCCCGTATAAAGCCCGCGCGCCGGATTTCCATAAAAAGCTGAGATGTCGGTTTGATTACCGGGCAACGAGGACGGGTCAACCGGCAAACCATAACGCCGTTCGTCAATGCGCACGCGGCGGGTGTAATACCAATTGTTACTTAACAATAATCGCCCTTTGCTGATGCCACCGCCGAAAATGATTTCGCGCAAGGCGTTGAATTGGGTGTCGTAATTCATCCGCACATCGGCAAACATAAAATCATTGGGTCGAATGCGCGCGCGCACGTTCACCGGCGACAAATCGCGTCGGATGCCGCCGAACGCAAAACCTGTCAGCGTATTGATCGGGAAAAACTGATTGCGTATGCAAGCCGCAGGCGAACGGTTAAACGTAGCGCGCGGACACGGTTGCAAGGCTCCGCCAAACGTAGGATCGAAGAAGTATTTTTGCGCAATCGTCAGATCAAGCCATTCGTGCGCTTGCGTGCTTTTGCCGTCAGCCGATTTGCGGCGCGTGAAAAACTTGTTCGAGATGCCATATTCGACTTCGTTCGTCTCGGCGATAGCGTCGCGTTCGTCCACGCGAATGAAGCGCGTGAAATCCTCGATGCCCGCGAGTCGGCGATAGGCCGCGTAAGGTTCGATCACATGCTTAAACCAGGGTTCGCCTTTGCGCTTGAAGACTTTGGCAAACGCAGGCGCGCGCAGGTCGGCGGTGAAATCCACGTAATTGCGAAACAGATTTTGCCCTACGACAGTGCGCGTATTCGACGCCAGGCTGTCGCTGTAAAATGTCGAGCGCAACGCAACGCTCGGCGTCAGCGTAAAGCCCGCCACCGATTTCAACGGAAAGGTCAGGCGCGGAAAGAAATCCAATCGCTGCACAATCGAAGGCGTCTTGAGAAATGTCGTATCGCCCGAAGTTTCGCTACGCCTGACGCCGCCCAACGAAGACTCAAAGGCGAAGTAGACAGGAAAGTTCAGCGAAATTTTCGTGCTGCGTTTGTTCAGTTCAGCCGCCGGAAACTGGCGCACTTTGACGATTTTGTCGCCGATGAAAAAGCTCTGTTCGCCGAACAGCGCATTGAAGCTGTATGACCGCCAGTTTTTATTCAGATAAAAAATCGAACGCTCTTCGGGCGAGATGGCCGTCGTCACGTTTTCGGCGAATACGTTGCGGAAGTTAAACGAAGACGTGATGTTTACGTCAGCGACAGCGGTAAAACCGTTTTTGAAATTGTGCACGGCTTCGGCATAAAAGCTGCTGCCGCTGGCGCTGGGCTGTTCTTTACCGTTCTGGTCAAACACCTTGCCGAACAGTTGATCCCACACCAAAAATGAGCCGAGATAAATGTGCGAGGTCTCGTTCGTACGCGCGCGAAAGTCGAAGCCCAATCCGAAACCGCGCTTGCTGTAAAAATCGCCGCGCAACAATATGTCGGCGCTGTTGCCCAGCGTTTGGTAATAAGCGGCCTTAAACGTCCGGCCTTTGATATTCGACTGGCCCGAACTGGGAATCAGAAAGCCCGATGCACGATCTTTCTTGCTGATCGAAACCGAAGCGTAAGGCAACCACAAGATCGGTACGCCTCTGACGCGAAAGAATGCGTTATAAACCTTGGCACGATGATCGGTGCGAATGCGCGCGCGCTTGGCCGTGAACGACCACTTGGGTACGCGGTCAGCGCAGGCCGTCAACATCGCATCTTCGAGATTGAACGTGTCGTCACCCGTTTTGTCGGCGCGCGAAGCGTCAATCGTGATCGAAGTTCCATCCGGCGTGCGATTGGTGAAACCCGTGGGCGAAAACACCGAACCGCGTTTGGTTCGCACATTCAATTCCAGCCTTTCGCCTACGAGCTTTTGGCCTTCTTGCTCAAAATAGACATTGCCTTCGGCTACGAGGTCATTGGTGGCTTTGTTGAAAGTCACGCGGTCAGCGATAACGAGCATGCCATTCCCTGTCGCCTGCACATTACCTGAAGCGATAACCAAATCGCCTTGCGCTTCCTGCTCTCCTGAAACGATGTCGAATAATTCGGTTTGATTGACGATGGAATTTGACGCTGTGACTTTGATATTCGTCTGGCGTTCAGCCCGGCGCTGGTCTTCGGCATAGCCAATCGGATTGTCTACTTTGCGGTCAATGCGTTCAGGCGAAGCGTTGGAATTGGCAGGCGGCGTAATCGGGCGTGGCGTAGGCATCTGTGCTGATACAGCAAGGCAAGCAACGGCGAGGCAGAAAACCAAAAAATAATTGTTTGCTTGCGGCATGCAATCTGGGAATGTCTTGATGTCTTTAGAGACAGAAGGGGGGAATGGTGAGTGGGCGCTCACGCAACGCGTCGAGCGCCCATGGTGGCCGCATAAATCCGGCCATAAAGTTCGCGCGGAACTTCGATTTGTTCGCGCTCTTCGATAGATTCACGCACGCCTTTGACGAGGCGATGACAACTCTCACAGACCGCGAAATGTTCTTGAAAGACGTGTTCGTAAGTCGTCTCGATCACGCCGTCGAAATAATCTGAAATCAATGCATCGAGTGTGTGGCAACTGAGCATTTCGCCCGCCGTCGTCGCGCTGATAATGCGCTGTTCAACTTCGGTAAACATCGCAATCTCGTGCATTTGCGCTTCTTTCAGACTGTGGCAAGCGTCAATGGCAATCCTCACGTCGTTAAACGTCGAATGGCAGGGACGGCACGCCAATAAATGTTCTGCAAAGGTACGCCGCGTCGGGCGGTCAAGGTTATGGTCTAAGTAATCGGTGATAAATTCTTCAAACTGCAAATGTTCCATTACACGTTGCGTTCTCCTTTCAGAAGATACTCGGCATTCTAGGAAGGCCATCCAGAGATTTCAAGCTCGTCGTTTTCGCGCTCTTTGCCGCAAGTAAAAAACGCTGGAACTCTTTGCCTGACCGCACCTCTTTACGGAATCGTTCCAGGGAAAGTTCAGATTGATTTTCGATCAATCTTTCGCGTAAGCCACACCCAACGCCTTGGGCGGCGTCGCACGACTCACCAAACCCGCCAACACCACAATTGTCAGCACATAAGGGACGATCTGAATGAACTGGTTCGGAATGTTCACCGTGCCTTGCATACGAATCGCTACAGACTCTGCCAAGCCAAACAGCAGGCAGGCGAGCAGCGCGCCGACGGGATGCCACTTGCCGAAGATCAACGCCGCCAACGCGATGAAGCCGCGCCCAGCGGTCATATTGCGCGTAAACAACGAATTCTGTCCGATAGAAAGATAAGCTCCGCCCAACGCCGCCAGCGCACCCGACAGCAATACGCCCGCATAGCGCATCCGACGCACGTTCACGCCCGCCGTATCCGCCGCTTCGGGGTTTTCGCCCACCGCGCGCAAACGCAAGCCGAACGAGGTTTGAAATAACACGTAATAAGTCACGCCCACCAAAATAAACGCGAGATAGACCAGCGGCTTTTGATTGAACACCGAAGCCAACGCAGGTGAACTCGCCGGATCAAAGAGCGCGATGTCAGGCAACACTTCTTCTTTCGGCAATTGAGGCGTAGCTCCGGTCGAATCGAACAACGCGCCCGACAACAGTGCGGGTACGCCGAGGAAAAGAATATTGATCGCTGTGCCGCTCACCACCTGATCGGCGCGATAGTTGATCGTCGCTACGGCGTGCAACAACGCGACCAGCAAGCCTGCCGCCATCGCTGCGAGCAAGCCGAGCCACGGGCTATGCGTGAATACCGTCACGACGGCAGCGGTAAAAGCTCCGGCCAACATCATTCCTTCCAAAGCGATGTTGATGACGCCGCTGCGTTCGGAATACAACCCGCCCAACGAAGCCAGAATCAACGGCGTCGCCAACCGCAACGTCGAAGCAATCAACGTATAGTTCAAAATGTTTCTGAGCATAACTATTTCTTGCCCGCCTTCGCTTTGCCTGCTGCCGACATTGCCCATTTCGCATCACGTTTCATCACTTTGATGAATTCCGCACGACGAAAGCGCAGCGCCGACCAGTCTTCGTCAATCGCCACCATCCGCACCGGTTCGTAACCCAACTCGCCCAACACCGTCCAACCGTTGTCGCGGTTAAATTCGCACTTGTATTTTTTTGACGTACCTTTCGGATAAGCGATCCACACCAGCGCATCGCCTTTGACCTTTTTGGCGACGGCCTTAGCGAACTTATCAACTTCAACTTGTTTGGTGACGAAGGCCAGCGCGAACTCGACCTCTTTCACCGTTTTCAGGTCGCGCGCAATGGCTACGTCTTTTAACGCAGCCAATTCCGTCTCAAAGCTGGCAGGCGCATTCAACACCAGCAACTCCGATTGATCTTTCAGGTTCATCTTTTGAAAAAGTTGGCTCATAGTTTTCCTCCAATCTCACGCGCGTTGCAGCCTCTTGCCGAACATTCGTTTGAACAGCAACTCCATTGCCACAAACAAAATAATAATCGCTTGCAGCACCTGCACGAGGTCTTTGGAAACCTTGTCGGTGAAGATGTCTACGAACAGGCCGCCGCGAATGAGTGCGCCGAACAGAATGGCCGCGAGAATCACGCCGAGCGGATGATTGCGTCCGAGCAGCGCGACGGCGATGCCGGTGAATCCGTAGCCGGGCGAAAAGTCGTGGTAATAACGATAGCGATAACCCAGCACTTCGTTGATGCCGACCATGCCCGCGAGCGCGCCTGACAGAGCCATCGCCAGAACGATTTGCCGCGACACGCTGATGCCGCCGTATTCCGCCGCCGCCGGACTCGCCCCCACCGCGCGAATCTCGAAGCCCCACTTCGTCCGCCACAAAAACAGCCAAACTAAAAACGCGGCGAGCAAGGCTAGCAAGAAAGCCAGATTCAATGGAATGCGCGCGGGGAAAGCGGGCAGGACGGTATGCAACCGCGCCAGATGAGCTTGCTCGGCAATCGGTACGGTTTGCATGATCGGGTCGCCGGGCGTTTTGTAATAGCGCTGCGTCAGCCAACTCACCAAGCCGACCGCGATGAAATTCAACATGATCGTATTGATGACTTCGTGCGAACCGAAGCGAGCTTTCAATACGCCGGGGATGCCGCCCCACACGGCTCCCATCAGCATCGCAGCGAGCATGCAAAGCGGCACGAGCGCGATGGCGGGCAGCGATTTGAACGTGATACCTACCCACGCGGCGGCGAAGGCGGCGACATACAATTGGCCTTCCGCGCCGATGTTCAACAGGCCGCATTGAAAGGCGAGGGCTACGGCAAGGCCGGTGAAAATCAGCGGCGTCGCATAAAACAACGTATACCCCCAGTTGTCCCAGGTGAAATTCCCCAGCGCATCATAAAACCCAAACGCCGAAGACAACATGATGCGATAGACCGTGAACGGATTGTCGCC
>JANNUY010000238.1:0-2575 GCA_031414155.1 Acidobacteriota bacterium | reverse complement strand
GTGAGGCCGAATACGTAACCGCGACCGAGAATGTCGTTGATCTCGCCTGGCGCGGTCAGGCGCGTGCGGCGCACCCAGCCTTCGCGTATGACATACAACCGCGTGACGGACGATCCGCCACGACACAGCACGTGGTTTTTTGAGTACACGCGAAATTGCGCGGCGGGTCGCAAGACTTGAATGAACTCATTCGACAGATTGAATTTCTCTTTGAACAAATCGAAGGTCGCATCGCGGCTGTGCTTGCGATAAGCGTCATCGAGCGCGGCGCTGAACTCAGGTAACTTGCGCAACAGCCGCAACGCCGGACGTTGAATCTCTAAAACTTCGACCTGTGTTTGCGGCGTAGCTTTCACCGTCGCGTTACGCGGAACACCCGCCAGCAACGACGCGTGTCCAAACGTCGTGCCAGTTTTTAGGTCAGCAACTTTATCTGTTCCGCGCCAGACTTCGGCTTGCCCGCGCGTAATGACGTGAAAGGTATTGCCGCCCCAATCGCCTTCGGTGACGATGGTTTCACTTGGTTCGTAAGTGAGCAGGCGGACGTAAGGGCCTACGTTTTTGCCGTTGTAATTGCGCCCGTAAACGACGACTTCGAGATCGAGTTCGTATACATAATGCCCTTCGGTTTTGCTCAACAACGCGCTCAGGCCGGGACTGTTTTGAATCGCTTCGATGACGGCGCGGCGGCTGGTTTGTTCTTGCGGCATGATGGGTAAGTTGCCAGTTTGGTTGGTGCGATCAGGATTCTGTGCGTAAGGCGGCGATGTCAGTCAGGGGTAATCCGGTCAACGCAGCAATCTCTGTGTCGGTCATTTGCGTTAGCAGCTTGCGTGCAATTTCACGCGCTTTTTCTTCACTGCCCTCGGCTTTTCCTTCAGCTTTGCCTTTAGCTTCCCCTTGCTCGCGTCCCGTTCTTAAAGCCCGCTCAACCGCCCAACGAGGTGCATTGATGTAAAGCAGCTTGCGCTCTTGAATATCCAGTTCTTCTGGGGTCAGACTCGCTTGGTTAGCCATATCGAAAGCCTGTTCGATCTCAGGCACGTCACTCATTGTTTCAGGAATGAGCTTCAGGCTCGGTGTCTGGCGCAGGAAATAAAGCCATTTTTCTTTTACCCCAACCAGTTCTTCCAGCGTTTGGGTAAACTTCGGCAATTCGACAAAGACGAGTTCCAAATCGTTGACAGGGTAATCAGTCAAGCGAGATTTTTCTTTCAGCACAAACGCCGATTGCAGTTCTTGATGTTCAGGGAACATGACGAAATCAGTAATCGTCAGCGCGATGACGGCGTTTAGTTTTCGGTAGTCTTCTCCTTTTTCGATTTGCAACGAATAGGATTTGGCCGCGTTGTAAAGGATGCGTTTTTCCAAGCCATCCATGTTGAGGATTTGCATTTCGATGATGACGCTGATGCCGCCTCGCAAGCGCGCTTTCACATCAACGTAATTGTCTTTCATGCCTTGAATCTTCGGCGCGAGATACGGGTCAATAATTTCGAGGTCTTCGATGATCGGCTGTTCGTCATAGAGCATGGCATTCAGAAAACTGATCAGGATCGGCTTGCTCTGTTCTGAGCCGAAAATTTTTTTGAAAGCGAAATCAGTTCGTGGATCAATGAATTTCATAGCGTTGCCAGTATAGCTGTGCAGCCTTATTGGGTGAAAGCGCGGTGCCAGGCCATATCGGGTTGAGGCCGCAGCGAAGCCCGCAACACCGCAGGCGGCGACTTATGGCATTTCGTGCAAACTGGTTCTTTTGCCTGTTGATGACACGACCAACACGCCGACGAATGCCGCTGCCCTTGCCCGGTAGTGATTTGCAGTATGTCTACGGCTTTGGCTTGTACGGGTTCGACCGTGCGATGACAACGGTCGCAACTCGCAGCCTTCAAATGCGCGCGGCTGTGTTTGAAGCTGAACAGTTTGAATGCGCGTTCAGGCCCGCGCGCGAAACTCACAGCTTGCGCAGTCGTCACGTGGCACGTAGCGCAATCACCCAGCTTCTGTTCGGCCTGATGCGTGTGGCAACTGAAACATTGTTCGTGACGCGGGAAGCTGGCTTTGACGCCGCCCGCGTTGAATTGATGACACGTAGCGCAACTCGCTTTCGCCGCGTCGTCGCCCATCTTGGATTTATCCATGTGCGTTCGATGCGAGAAGCCGTTCATCTCACCCGCGATGCCCGCCAAACCGAATTCATTGTTCCGCGCTGGATAAGCGAACAACTGCGCCTGATTGTTTTGCGTGATGCCATTCTTGTGACAGGCCGCGCACAGCGGACTCTTTTGTAAGGTGTCGTTAGACGTTTGTTGAAACGATTCGCTGCCGTGGCATTGCGTACAGGCGTCGTGAAAGGGAAGCCACGTCATCGTTTGCCTGCCGGGTTGGCTGAGTTTCGCGTCCATTGGTTTTGCCGCGTCGCGGTGATGGCAACTGGCGCAACTCTCAATCGGGCCGTTGGGTTTTACGAGGTGTTCCTTGCGCGAATGATCGAAAAATCCTTTGCGCTGATCGGTGGTTTCATTTCATCCGATGAAGATATTATCGATTACCTCCGTTACAATATGCGTTCGCA
>JANNUY010000237.1:0-2593 GCA_031414155.1 Acidobacteriota bacterium | reverse complement strand
ACGGTTTGTCCGTAAGACCTTGTCCTTTTCCAAGTCAGACCTAATGCACGAGATTTGTTTGCGCTTGTTCCTTCATCGTTACAATCGCTCGCTTCTCTCACCTAGTTGAACCACTACCATCGTTTTTTGTTTCCGCTCAAGGCGCTTTCCGACGACTTGCTCAATCAGTTGGTGAACGTTGACGGCGCGTCGCGCGTCGCGCTGGCCGTGTTGCAAGGCGCGGGCGACAACGAACGCATCGTCGCGGTCGGACGTTATTTCGCCCTCGACGAACGCCCGACGGTGGCCGAAGTTTCTTTCCTCGTCGAAGACGTGCTGCAACGGCGCGGCATCGGTTCGCGCTTGCTCGATGCCTTGGCTGAAATCGCGCGCGCCCACGGCATCACGCGCTTTGCAGCGGATGTATTGGCTGACAATCGCACGATGCTTTCGGTCTTTCGCAAGGCGGGTTACGCGCTGAATTCGAGCGCGAGTTACGGCGTAACGCATCTCGAATTCCCCATCGCGCAAAACGAACTCGCCGCCGAACGCGCCGCCGCGCAAGAGGCCGAAGCTGAACGCGCTTCGTTGCGCGCCTAGCTTGCGCTGTAATCTATTGCGGTGATGGGCACGCTCGCCGAAGCCGCGCCCCGCATTGCCGAGATTGATTTGAATCCGGTGCTCGTTCATCCGGTGGGCGCAGGCTTGTCGTTGGCAGGCTTGTCGCTGATTGATACGCGGGTGCGGCTCGCCGAGTAAAGCCGCAGTCTCACGTCAATTGATTTTGGTGGCGGCAGCGTAACTGAAAAGCAACAGCAGCAGGATCGCTGTAGCAGAAGATTTGTTGGGCTGTGGCATAATGACGCTCTCGTTATTTTGCGACCAAATATTGTTTCGGCCAGATAGTTTTTCGGCCAAATTTTCCTTTGATTAGATCATTAACTGGCTTTGCCTTTGCAAGCAATCGCTTTTGTGCGCAAGGCTGATTCGCACTGATTCTTTTTGATAAAGTCATGTTTGAACAAGCATTTAGAAATATTGACGACACGCTGCGCAAAGAAGCGGGCTGCACCACCGAACTCGACTACACCGAACAGACTTCGTGGCTATTGTTCCTGAAATACCTCGATGGTTTGGAACAAGACAAGGCCACCGAAGCCGAACTCGAAGGCAAGCCTTACAGTTTCATTCTGGAAGAGCCATATCGCTGGGAAAGCTGGGCCGCGCCGAAAGACGCGAGCGGCAAGCTCAATCACAACGCGGCCTTGTCGGGCGATGACCTGCGCGATTTCGTCAACTTGAAACTGTTCCCTTACCTGCACGGCTTCAAGCAAAAGGCGACGGGGCCGAACACGCTGGAATACAAGATCGGCGAGATTTTCGGCGAGATCAAAAACAAGATTCAGAGCGGCTACAACCTGCGCGAGATCATTGATCACATTGACGAATTGCGCTTTCGTTCGCAGACCGAAAAGCACGAGCTGTCGTACCTCTATGAAGCCAAGATCAAAAACATGGGCAACGCCGGACGCAACGGCGGCGAATACTACACGCCGCGTCCGCTGATTCGCGCGATGATTCAGGTCACGGCTCCGCACATCGGCGAACGCATTTATGACGGCGCGTGCGGTTCGGCAGGCTTTTTGTGCGAAGCGTTTGATTACCTGAAAGCGAAGCCGGGGCTGACGACCAGCGAGTTGGATACGCTGCAAACCAACACCTAGTTCGGCAAAGAGAAAAAGTCGCTGGCCTAGGTCAGTGCGATCATGAACATGATCCTGCACGGCATCGAAGCGCCGAACATCATTCACACCAACACGCTGACCGAAAACATCGCCGACATTCAGGAAAAAGACCGCTACGACGTAGTGCTCGCCAATCCGCCCTTCGGCGGCAAAGAGCGCAAGGAAGTGCAGCAGAACTTCCCCATCCGCACGGGCGAGACGGCGTTTCTGTTCCTGCAACATTTCATCAAGATTTTGCGCGCGGGCGGACGCGGCGGCATCGTCATCAAAAACACTTTTCTGTCGAATACGGACAACGCTTCGGTCAGTTTGCGCAAGCTGCTGCTCGAAAGCTGCAACCTGCACACGGTGCTGGATTGCCCTAGCGGCACGTTTCAGGGCGCAGGCGTCAAAACCGTCGTGCTGTTTTTTGAGAAAGGCGCGCCGACGCGCAAGGTCTGGTTTTATCAACTCGATCCGGGCCGCAATATGGGCAAGACCAATCCGCTGAACGATGACGATTTGACGGACTTCGTCGCGCTGCAACGGAGCTTCGCCGATTCGCCCCAATCGTGGAGCGTGGACGCCGCCACCATTGCCCCGACGACCTTTGATCTTTCGGTCAAGAACCCCAACGGCGGCGAAGACATCACGCATCGCAGCCCGCAGGAGATTATGGATGAGATTGCGGCGCTAGATGCGGAAAGTGCGGACGTGTTGGCAACGATTCGGGGGTTGTTATGAAAGCGGGATGGGTTACAAAAAGGTTCGGGGATGTAGCGAAGACCCAGTATGGACTTTCAGAGCCAATGAATGAGGATGGCAAGGGTTTCAAAATCTTTCGCATGGGTGAAGTCCAAGATGGCAAACTCATTGATACCGGGCGGATG
>JANNUY010000236.1:0-6057 GCA_031414155.1 Acidobacteriota bacterium | reverse complement strand
GCAATGGATTATTCCCGACAACCGGCTCATCAATCAGCCGAATCCTGAACTGTGGGAAGTGTATTCCGATGAGCAAGTGTATCTGACCGCACCCAGCGACAGGTCGCCATCGGCTGGGCCTGCGCTTACTTTCACTGCGCTGATTCCAGACCTTCATCATTACAACGGACGTGGCGGACGTGCGATTCCGCTCTGGCAAAATGTTGAAGGCGAGGAACCAAACATTACCAGCTATGTGCTAAACCTGCTCAAGCAACGTTATGGGCGCAAGGTGATGGCTGAAGAGTTGTTTGCTTATATTGCTTGTGTTGCTGCCCATCCGGCCTTTACTGCACGATTTCAACCCCAACTAATTCAGCCGGGCTTACGAATCCCTCTGTCTGCCGAGGCCGTTAAGTTCACCTCTGCCTCTGAGTTAGGCCGCACTTTAATTTGGCTGCATACATTTGGTGAACGATACGTTGACGCGAAACAGGGCCGCCCATTTGGCCCGCCTCGTTTGTCGAAAGCCATCGCGCCTCGCATTCCTATGGCTGGTGCAATCCTGCCTGACACCGCAATGCCCGACACGCTCGAATACGACGAAGCCAACCATCGCTTGTTAATCGGCACTGGTTACGTCGAGCGCGTGACGCCGCAAATATGGAGTTATGAAGTTTCGGGCAAGCAGGTACTGCGGCAATGGTTCAGCTATCGCAAAGCCCATCGTGAGCGTCCGATCATCGGCGACCGGCGCGCGCCTTCGAGGCTGGGTGAAATACAACCTGACAGTTGGCTGGCGGAATACACGACGGAGTTGATAAACGTGCTGAACGTGTTGGGTCGCTTGATCGAACTCGAACCGCAACAAGCCGCCTTGCTTGAACAAATCTGCGCGGGCGAAACGATTACGGCGGACGAATTGCGGCAAGCCGCAGAAGAAGCCGCGCCTGCTTTCCCGAATCGCAAACTGAGCCAGGCTGAACAGAATCTGCAACTGGGCTTTTTCGACTAATAAACATTGGGCCGGCAACGCGATGAAATTCGACACGACTTCAAAACATCGTCAAACCACGCGCCGTGAATTTCTCTGGCAAGCCGGTGGTGGACTCGGCGGCATTGCGCTCGCTTCGTTGTTGAACGAACAAAACGCGCTTGCGCAAAGCGTGAAGTTGTACCATTCGCCCAAAGCCAAGCGCGTCGTACAGTTTTTTATGGCGGGTGCGGCGAGCCATCTTGACTTGTTTGATTACAAACCAGAACTCGTTAAGCGCCACGGCCAGCCCAGCGATTTCGGCGAACAGGTCGAAACGTTTCAAGACGGTTTGGGTCCGTGGCTGAAACCGATTTGGGATTTCAAGCCTTACGGGCAAAGCGGCAAGCTGCTGGGCGAACCGGTTGCCGCGCTTGGCTCGGTCGTAGACGACATTGCCTTCGTTCACAACATGACGAGCAAGTCCGGCGTACACAGCACGGCGACGCTGTTGCAGTCCACCGGTTTTTTGCTGCCGGGCTTTCCCGGAGCGGGTTGTTGGGTGAGTTACGGCTTGGGTTCGATGAATGACAACCTGCCGACCTTTGTGGTGTTGCCCGATCATCGTGGCCTAGCGTCGAACGGAATGAAAAATTGGGATGCGGCGTTTCTGCCTGCGCAACACAGCGGCACGGTGATTTATCCGGGCGCTGCCGAACCTATCGCCGATTTGCATCCGCACAAATCAGGCCAGTACGTCACAAGCGAGAGTGAAGCGGCAACACAACGCTTGTTGGCTGAAATCAATCGCCAGCACGCGGCTTCGCGCACTGACGATCAACGTTTGGAAGGCCGCATTCGCAGCTACGAACTCGCCGCCAAGATGCAACTCGCCGCACCCAAAGCCTTGAACCTAAAAGCCGAGCCAGCGCACGTCTTAAAACTTTATGGGCTTGAGCGTGGGCCACGCGTCTGGCCGAAGGAAATCAACGACGACGAAGAGACCTTTCATTTTGCGCAAAAGTGTTTGACCGCCCGCCGCTTGCTTGAACGCGGCGTGCGCTTCATTCAAATCTGGAGCGGCAACGACAACAGCTTTCCGCGCCGCAACTGGGATTCGCACGAAGACGTTCGCCAAGATCACGGCCCATTGGCGACCGGCATGGCACGCGGCTGTGCGGCCTTCATTCAAGACCTCAAGCAACGCGGCTTGCTCGAAGACACGATCATTCTATGGACGACGGAATTTGGTCGCATGCCTTCAAGCCAAGCGGGCAAAGGGCGCGACCACAATCCGTTTTGCTTTACGAATTGGCTCTGCGGCGGCGGCATCAAGGGCGGTGTGAGTTATGGCGCGAGCGATGAGTTTGGTTACAAGTCGCTTGACCGCAAGAATCCGACCGAGGTTTACGACATACACGCGACCATCTTGCACTTGCTCGGCCTTGATCACCAAAGATTGACGCACTATCACAATGGCATTCAACGTCGCCTGACCGACGTGCATGGCAAAGTCATTCAGCCATTACTTGCCTAGTGAAATGAAGCGAGCAGATGTGAAATTGCGAGCGGGACAGGAAACGTAATCGGCTTGATTACGTCGAATGAGATTGCTGAGATTTAAGATAAAGAAAGAGCCGCCGTCTATCCGCTAAACGGCGGCTCTTTCTATTCTTGCCTCTCCCAAAGCAAGAATACTTGCCGATGAATCAGCTTCTTAGAGGAAGCGGAAAACAATCGGGCAATTCACGATGATGCCAACTGAGCCATATGAACCACCGCCGGGGCCGGTGATAAACCCGCCTTCGGCCAACGCGAGAATCTGAAACTCTTCGTTCACCCGCGAGCGATATTGTTTTTGAATGGCGCTGTCGGTCCAAACGCCTACGTTGACATCCCACATCGGGCTGTAATCGGTGGCGACGGTCGGAATGCCGCCGAGTACGTTGAGCGGAGAGCGTCCATCAGTCAACGCGCTGAACATCCCCTGCCGTTGCGGATTGCCGCATCCGACCGGGCCGTTGATCGTCAGAAAGAGGCGTTCGGTCGCGCTGAACGCGCTGTCGTCATTGCCGGTGTCAATGTCGTTGAGCGCCGGTGCGAAAGTGTTGTCTTCGAGCGCCGCGACGAGCGGGTCAGAGGCTTCGGTCGAAAGATAAAGCACCGGACGCGCAAAACTGAAACCAGGCGCGAGGCGCATCGTGACGACATTGTGAACGGTGTCTATGTTCAAGACTTGATCGTGGACGAGCGAATAATCGGGCTTGCCGTTGGGGAAGTGAATCTTGTTGCGGGCCACTCCAAACGCGATAACGGGCGCGTTATAAATGTGATTGCCCGCATTGGTGATGCGCACCAGCGGCGTGTAAAGGCTATCGCCGATTGAACCGGGTTCTGCCACCGTCGGCGGAAACGGCGCGTTGGCCGGTCCCGGCGTGACTTTGCGCTCAGGCGAAAAATCCACTTCGCCTTCGTTGAAAGTAAGCAAGCCGCCGCGTTGCAAGGTGGCGGTGCGCACGGCGTTTCCGGTGTCAGAATAGTTCAGCTTGGCCGAAAAATTCAGACCTAAAGCGGCGGCGTTGGCCTGATCGGTCGTGTCGGTCAGAATGTAATAAACCTGTTTGCCATTGCGCATTTGTCCGGTGTAAAGCGGCAGGGTGATCGTGCCTGCTTCGCGGTTGAGTTCACCGGCAGTCAGCAATTGCAGCGGGCCAATCAGTTCTTTCTGCACGGTCGAAGGCGCCGGGCCGAAATAAGTGGCAGGAATGTCAGTGCCAACCGAAGGCGAAACTGGATCAATGCGGCAGCCCGGCATTTCTTGTTCAGTCGTGGCGATTACGCGGTCGCCGACTGAGCGCCCGAAACGGTTGTTACTGCTGGTGCTGTCAACGCCGACCGAGCGGGTTGTCAATGCCGCGCGGCGTTGCTGAATCAATTCAGGCGTGTTGTTCGACTTCAATTGTTGCCGTAACGCTTGCTGGCGTGCAGCCTCAGGTGAAGAATCGTTTTGTAACGCTAGTTGGGCGGCGGTGGTTTCAGCCTGCGCCCGCGCGCCTTGGTTCGGTTGGCTCTCGATCAGGTCGAGCGTGCCGTCGTGCGAACTTAGCACCGTCGGAGCCTGCCGTTTGCCTTGGGCGTGACTGCTTATCAGCGAAGCCGAAAAACTGCCAACGACCAATAAAGCCGATGCGGAAAATAATAAGGTCCTTCTTTTCATGTAATCCTCTCTGATTGAAGTAAGGCGCAGCTATCCCTGCCGATAACTCGGCTAAATTTCTGCACACACTAAAAAGTTAAGTTACCTAACGAACGATGAAGTTCGTTGATGATGGGGTAGAGTTACACCTAAGCACAGTTAAATAAACACGAGCAAAAAGCGTTGCGTGTTTATTTAACTAGCCGGGCTTGCACTCGATTTTGATTGAATAACTATCTTTAAGCTATTTCGTAGAAGCTAGAAATCGTCTTTCCGTGGAGTGTAACGCGCAGCCGCAAAGGTTTATTTCGAGAGGTAAAGAAAAATAAAAAAAGGAAGCCGTTGAGCTTCCTTTTTTCATAAGTTGAAATGTGATTATGTTAGTGAGCGAGTGTGGCTGCCTCAGCCTGGCGCAGATGTTCGCTGATGGGCTGCGCTATTTGCTGAGCGAGTTGCTCGCTTTGTGCTTGTGCGAGTTTCGATACGACAAAGACAATATGCCGTTTGGTTTGGTAAGCACTTATTGTGCAACCGGCTTGTTGGTCGTGTTGCAGCGGCGCGCGCCGTCCATAGTCTTGGGCGTCCTGGGGAATCAGTCCGTCGCGCATCGCCGAAGCGTCGCGTTCAGTCACCATAAACGAAATCAATTCGCTGCCGCGCGAAAACAGCAGGTGAGCGAAATTGCGTCCGACCAGCGAGCATTTATGGGCGGCGCGCAATTGCATTCCCTGAGTTTTGAGCTTGGCGATTTGATCAAGCTTCGCATAAGCCGCGTCGTATTCAACCGCCGAAGCAGCCATCCCCGCCGGTTCATCAGCGCTGGCATAATAGTGAGCGCATAACTCGTGCTCGCGCGCGGCTTGCTCAAACACCGCCGGGCTTAACACCGCAGCTTGCACCGATGTGTTATTCGGACGAGTAAGCCACCAACTCAATCCCAATAATAAAACCAACGTTAATGAGGCGAACAACGGCATTCGTCCGGTAAATAAGCCAGCAAATTGAGTGGGCCAGTTAGGCTCAAGGTTAATCACTGACTTGGTTGACGGATTGGTCTCTTGCCGCAAGCGCGCGAGCAAGCGGTCGTGCGCGGCGGCGGGCATTTTTTCCTGTCCGATGACGCGTTGCATTTGCAGTCGCAGGTTGCGGCGCGCGGCTATTTCAGCGCGACATTCGGGGCAATGTTCGGCGTGGCGAATCATTTCGAGATTTGATTCGACCAGCGTTTCGCCGCACAGGAATGAATCAATTGTGTCTTTGTATTTTCGGCAATCCATAAAATTTCTGTGCGCCTCCCTTTATATTGCATCTCCAGCCGCGTGCCTGATTCCGAACGAACGCAAGCCGCGTTGCAGGTTGGTGAGTTCGGCGCGCAACAGTTTGCGTCCGCGATGCAGCCGCGACATCACCGTGCCAATGGGCCAGTCGAGAGCGGCGCTGATTTCTTTATAAGAAAGCTCTTCGACATCGGCCAGCAGGATGGGCAGTTTATATTTCGTTTCGAGCGTTTCGATGGCGGCGATGACTTCTTCGTCGGTCAGTTGTTCGGGGATGGGCGGTTCATAAACCAGCGTAGCGGCTGCCGCGTCGTCGAGCGCCGTCAGCTCGTGTTTGCGGCGCAACTGGCTATAAAATGTGTTGAACATAATTTTGAACAACCAGGCGCGCAGGTTTGTGCCGGGCGTGAAGCGATCGAACGCCCGCCAGCCTTGCAAATATGTTTCCTGCACCAGGTCTTCGGCTTGCCCGCCCTCGTGCGTGAGGCGCAGCGCGACGCGATAAAGCTGGTCGGCGTATTGCATCGCCGTGCGTTCAAATTCGGCCATCCGTCGTTCGTTTGAATCAACCATAGAGGCGTTAAAGTGTCTTTCGTTTCGTCAGCACCTTTTTAGGCGCTCGCCGGGTGTAA
>JANNUY010000235.1:0-3467 GCA_031414155.1 Acidobacteriota bacterium | reverse complement strand
GGATCGTTCGTAAGCTGTCGGTGGTTTTGCCCGTCGCTGTCGCAAATCCACACTGCGTCGTTGCCTGACAGTGCGGTTTGATAAGCCAGCTTTTTCCCGTCAGGTGAATAACGTTGATAGAACTCTACTTTAGTGGAGCTAATTAATTTCGTGGCAGGCTGCTGATCGCCAACGGTTCCTTTCAATCCCATCCGCAGCACGTCTACATCGTAATCAAATTTGGCGTAACACAGCCGCCCACTGTGAGGGTCGTAAGCGGCACCCATGACTAAGGCGTCAGGTCCCGTGAGCCGCTGTTGCTGACCGGTAATAATGTTAATTTGATGAAGGCCGATGCTCCTTTTTTCTCCTTCAACCAGTCCTGAAAAAACTAGCTCACGGTTATTTCCCAGCCATGCCAGTGAATTAATTTGCTGCGTATTTTTTGTTATTTGCCGCGGTTCTCCGCCCGTGACAGGGACTAACAAAATCTCGCGGTGGCTATCGGCGGTAGCGGTTCTGACAAACGCCAGGGTCTTTCCGTCAGGGGAAAACGCTGGCAGAAAATCACCGCTGCTCCCAGGCGGAGGATTCGTCAACGCCTGTCTTTCACCTGTTTCCAGATACAACAGATTGATTCTGAGCGGAGCTTGCGCCGATTCACGATCTCCGAACGCCAGTAACTTCCCATCGGGCGACCAGCTTAATTCTGAACCCGCAATGCCGGTCGGACGCTGTGGCGAGATGGTAGTCAGTTTGCGTTCAACGCCCCCTACGGCTGGCATCCAATAAATTCCGCAATCGGTTTTGGTAAAGCGTGTGAAAGCCAGCTTCTTGCCGTCGGGCGACCAAGCCGGGTCGCTGTCTGTCGCCGGATGATTCGTCAGCCGGAACATGCCTTCGCCATCTATTTGTTTGATGAAAATATCGAGGTTCTCATTCTTCTCACCACCCCAGGCAAAGGCGAGCAGCTTCCCATCAGGAGAAAAAGCAGGCACGGACTCCGTCCCCGAAAACGTAGTGAGCGAAATCGCGTTGGCGGTTATCAACGGCGTGAAGGCAGACGCGGCATGGCGCTGCATCATTCGATAACCCGCATAACCGCCGCCCATCAGAACGAGGCCGAGCGCCGTGACCGAAGTCGCCAGCGCGCGTTTGCTGCGGTTGAAAACGCTGCTCGTGTTGGTCGTATCCCGCGCGAAGGCGTTTTCATTGGTGGTCGCAACGGATGAGGCGGCAATGGCGGTTTCGCGTTGCCCCGAAGCGCGAATTTCTGCCTGCTGTTTGAGCGGCTTCAGTTCAGCCAGCATTTCATGGGTGGTTTGGTAACGCTCCGCGCGGTCTTTGCGCAATGCCTTTTGCACGACGGCTTGCCATTCTGCCGGGGCAATCGTCATCGTTTCGGGTTCCCGATTGAGAATGGCTCCGATGACTTCAAATACCGTAGCGCCAGGGAAGGGCGTGCGGCCCTCGATCATTTCATACAGCACAATGCTGAGGCTGAAGATATCGGTGCGCGCGTCTATCTTTTCGCCACGCGCCTGTTCGGGCGACATATAACTTGCCGTGCCCATTACCATCCCCGAATCGGTGAGGCTGGATTGGGCTGGCGCGGTTAGGCTTTCGCTGATGTGCGCCAGTCCGAAATCGAGGACTTTCACATAGCCGTCAGGCCTTATCATCAGGTTTTCGGGTTTGATGTCGCGGTGGATGATGCCCGTCGCGTGCGCGGCGGCGAGCGCCTGGCAGACTTGCGCGGCAAGGTTGGCGGCTTCGTCCAGCGGCAGACATGCGTTCGTGCGCAAACGGTCACGCAACGTTTGCCCATCCACGAACTCGGTCGCCATGAAATATTCATCACCCGCGTGTCCCAGGTCGAAAAGCGTGATGATGTTCGGATGATTGAGCGCCGAGATGGCGTGCGCTTCCTGCTCGAAACGGCGCACGCGCGCGGCATCGGTGGCGAATTGCGCGGGCAGCAGTTTCAGCGCCACCTTGCGATGCAACCGCGTATCGTCAGCCAGCCAGACTTCACCCATTCCGCCTTGTCCAAGCAACGAAACGAAACGATATTGATTGATTGCGCGGGGCGTTGCATTCGGCAACGCGGCGTCAGGTGGAGGGGCTAAAACCGGCGCGCTTATGACCGGCGCGCTTATGCGTTGATCGGCGACCGCATTGCCCGCGATGAAACTGCCCGCCGCGTAGTGCGCCGCCAGCAATGATTCGACTTCGCGGCGCAAGGCTTCGTTATTCGTGCAGGCTTTGGCGAGCAAGGCGGCGCGCGCTGAAGGTTCAAGTTCGAGCGCTTCGTAATAAAGCTGCTCGGCTTGCTGGAATAACTCCACGAAGTTTGGCGGTGCGTTTTCCATATCAGCTTTTGCTCAGTGCACGAAACAGCCACGCCTGCGCCAGACCCCACTCGCGATTGATCGTGCGCGCCGACACCTGCAACACCGTTGCGGTTTCCTCTACGCTCAGGCCGCCGAAATAGCGTAACTCGACAATCTTGCTTTTACGTTCATCCAGTCGCGCCAGGCTGTTGAGCGCATCGTCGAGCGCGACCAAATCGGCGCTGCGCTCTTCGACGTGAACATCGGCTTCGGCGAGTGAAACGCGCAAGGCCTCGCCGCCGCGTTTGCCCGCTTGCCGTTCGCGGGATTCGTCCACCAATACGCGCCGCATCAGTTGCGCGGCGACGCCGAAAAAGTGCGCGCGGTTTTCCCAGCGCACATCCTTCCAATCAATCAATCGCAGATAGGCTTCATTGATCAGCGCCGAAGCCTGCAACAACTGCCCGGCCTGCGCGCGCGCCATATAGTGTTCGGCAATGCGGTGCAATTCTGAATGCACAAGCGGTGCGAGTTGAGCGAAGGCCACCGTGTCGCCTTCGCTCCAGGCGATGAGTAATTGCGTGATTTCCGCCGATGAAGGCGTTTTGGCATCCATAGGACTGAAGTTCGGAAAATACTGCGGTAGACGGGCAAGCCAGCGTTGACTCTAGCACAGGCGCACGCGCGGCTGACAGGGCGTGATTGAGATTGGCAGATATATTTTCTGCCCGTGTCGCTTCTCGCCGCAGAAATCCGTATTTAGCAGTAGAGCCAATTATCAACCGTCGCCATCCATGCGTGGCGAGATGTATCTACGGTATTCCCGCTTGAACTGAAAAATTCGTGGGACAAGATGGCATCTTGTCCCACATTTTTGGAGGAGAAACTTATGAGTACACGCTGTTCAGAACTCGAAAGCATCCGTCAAATCATTGACCTTTACATTGATGGCGTACGCCACGGCAAGGTCGCGTCGCTGCAACAGGCATTCCACCCACAAGCCTCGATGTTCGGTTGGATGGGGAGCAATTTATTCGTGACCCCCATTCAAGGGCTGTACGATTACATAGCTTCCAATCCGGCTCCGGCCACCAGTGGCGAGCCGACCCAATTCATCATCACGGCCATTCACGTAGCGGGTAACTCCGCAACCGT
>JANNUY010000234.1:0-4468 GCA_031414155.1 Acidobacteriota bacterium | reverse complement strand
CTTTGCCGTTAGCATCGCGTTCGAGATGTGGTATTGGCGGCAACGCGGACGCAGCGATAAATATGACCTGAAAGATTCGCTGGCGAATTACACGCTGCTGGCGATGCAGGTCTTGCTGGGTGAACTCGGCAAAATCCTTTTCATCGTGACTTGTCTTGATTGGGTACGCGCGCACGGCATCAACGTGCTGGGCGAGAACTGGTATTCCGCCCTCATCGCCTTTCTTGGCGTAGACCTTTTCTATTACTGGTTTCATCGCATGAGCCATCGCAGCCGCTGGCTGTGGGCGATTCACGTTTCACACCATTCGTCTGAGTTGATGAATTTCTCTACGGCCTTGCGCCAACCGCCGCTTGAACACTTGCTTGATTGGGTTTGGTTCATCGGTCTCGCGTGGCTGGGTCTTCCGGCCAAAACGATCTTGTTGATGTATGGCCTCAATCTCACTTATCAATTTTTTATTCATACCGAGTTGATTGCCAAGCTGCCGCGCTGGATTGAATACGTGCTGAACACGCCGTCGCATCATCGCGTGCATCACGGCAAGAACGCTGAATACATTGATATGAATTACGGCGGCGTATTCATCATCTGGGATCGCCTGTTCGGCTCGTTTATCGAAGAGCAAGCGCCTGTGCAATACGGCATCTTGAAGCCGATTCATTCGACGAATCCGTTTTATGTGGGCTTTCACTTGTGGGCAGACATCTGGTGCGATCTCAAGCGCCCTGCTTCTTTCGTCACCAAACTCAAACTGTTTTTCGCGCCACCGGGTTGGGCGGAAGATTATCGCGCAAAGCAGTCTTGAGTATCGGTCGAATCATCATCAAATCAGGAGTTTCGCATGAAACAGGCGGTCATTCGTTTCGCGTTGGTTTTTGCGTTGGCTTGGGCTAATTCGCAGTTCGGCTTGGGGCAGAGCGGCAAGAATCTCGCGGACGATAAGCCGTCGCCTAACATCAACCCACGTTTGACCGAGCATTCCAAAAAGATGACCCAGCGCGTTTATCGCGTCACTGACAACGTGTATTGCGCCGTCGGTTACGGTCTTGCCAACGTCACGATGATCACAGGTCGCGATGGCGTCATCATAATTGACGCGATGGAATCAATCGCCGCCGCGCAAGCTGCCTTCGCCGATTTGCGCAAGGTTTCTGACAAGCCGGTCAAGGCGGTGATCTATACGCACAACCACAGCGACCACACGCTGGGCGTGAAGGCGTTCGTCAGCGAAGACGACGTTAAAGCCAGACGCGCGGAAATTTATGCGCACGAATCGCTGATGAATACCGTCATCAGCAATGCCAGCGTCATTGCTCCGGCGTTGGGGTTGCGTTCGGCATATTCGTTTGGCGTGATGCTCGAAACCGGCCCGCAAGGCAAAGTGAATCAAGGCATTGGCCCGCAACTCGTCTCTGGTCAACGCAGTTTCATCGCGCCGACCAAAACCTTCAAAGACAAACTTGATCTCGAAATCGCAGGCGTAAAATTGCAACTCATCCACGCGCCCAGCGAAACCGATGACGAGATTGTCGTTTGGTTGCCTGAGAGCAAGTTACTGCAAACCGCTGAAGTGATTCAGGGTGAAACTTTCCCCAACGTGCATACGTTGCGCGGCACGAAATACCGTGACCCGGTGGCGTGGTTCAAAAGCATTGATCGGTTGCGCAGCTTCGGCGCGGAACACATGGTTCCTTCGCACGGACGCCCCACTTCAGGCAAAGCGCAGATCGAAGAGTTATTGACCAGTTACCGCGATGCGATTCAATACGTTCACGACCAAACCATTCGGCAGATGAACAAGGGCTTGACGCCGGACGAGATTGTCGAAGTCGTCGCGCACCTGCCCGCGCATCTCGCCGCGCATCCGTGGTTGGGCGAGTTTTACGGTACGGTCAAACATTCGGTGCGGCAGATTTACGTCGGCTATCTCGGCTGGTTTGAAGGCGACCCTACGTTTCTTGATCCGCTGCCGCGCGTCGAGCGGGCCAAGCGTTACGTCGAATTGATGGGCGGACGCGACGCTGTCGTCAAAGCGGCGCGCGAGGCTGCGAATAAAGGCGAGCAGCAATGGGCGGCTGAGTTGCTGACGTATGTGATTCGCTTGAACACGAACGACACCGAAGCGCGAAAGTTCAAAGCCGAAGCCCTGCGTCAACTTGGTTACCAGACCGACAACACGAACTGGCGCAACTGGTACATCACCTCGGCGCGCGAGCTTGATGGCACGCTTAACCAGGCTGTCGCGGCGGCGACGATGAATTCGCTCAGCGCGCCTGAAATCATGCGTGCGCTGCCTTTTAACAAGTTCTTCGAGGCGCTGACCGTGCGACTCGATCCGGTCAAAAGCGCCGACGCACATCTCACCGTAGCCTTTCGCCTTACGGACGCCAATCAGTCTTATGCGGTTGAAGTCCGGCGTGGTGTTGCACAAGTGCATGAATCGTCGCCTCTTAAAGCAGATGTGACGCTGCAACTGACGACTGCCGTGATGCAGCGCATCATCACGCGCGAGACGAGCTTCGCCGCCGCGTTACAAGCCGGTGAGATCAAAGCCGAAGGAGACGTAACGACGCTGGCGCGCTTCAACAGCTTTTTCGATCAACCCGCGAGCGCCGCGCCTGCGTTGACGGCGCGTTGATCGAGTTCCGGCAGCCAATTCGCGGCGACTTTTTTAACGCTCGTCACCTCTCAACAAATCACCGCTCATCGCCGTTGTCGAATTACTTGGGGTTTGTTTTCTGACGGCCTGTTTAGTTGAAATTGGCATGTAAAAGAGGGTGTGCCAATATCCGTGTGCAATCACTGCATATCACAAGGAGAACCCCATGCGATGCTTCCCGCGACGCGCTCTCTTATCTCGCAGTCTTCGCGTTACGCTTATCTGTAGCGCCCTGCTGATTCTCGCTTTCCATCAACCGATTCATCATCAAACCACGGCGGCGCAACCCGCAACGATTGCGGTGACATCCGCTGCGAGCTACGACACGAATGCGCTGGCTCCCGGTGCGATTGCTTCGATTTTTGGCGCGGCATTGGCGACGCAGGTGGGCTTTTCCAGCACCGTCCCGTTGCCTACGACACTGGCGGGCACCAGTGTATCGGTCAGAGATAGCGTCGGCGCGCAACGTCTGGCGGGTTTGTTTTATGTCGCGCCTACGCAAATCAATTTCTTGATCCCCGAAGCGACCGCACTGGGCGCGGCTGTTATCACAGTGACAGCAGGCGACGGCAAAGTTTCAGCAGGCACGTTCGACATCAGAGCCGTGGCTCCCGCAATTTTCACCACCAATGCTGACGGGCAGGGCGTACCTGCTGCGGCCGTATTGCGCGTTAAATCTGACGGGCGACAAATTTATGAAAACGTAGCGCAATTTGACGCGGCGGCGGCGCGCTGGCGTACGCTACCGATTGATCTTTCTCCGGCGGGCGATCAGGTGTTTTTGGTGCTGTTTCTGTCGGGAACGGCGCGGGCTGCCGATCCGAACAACGACGGCAATCGCAACGAATCCGTCAGGCTGTTGTTGGGCGGGGTTGAAACGACGCCGCTGTTTTTGGGTGCGCAGGGCAACTTCGCCGGATTGGATCAAATGAATATCGCGCTGCCGCGTACGTTGATTGGCAGCGGTCGCCTTAACCTTGCCATCACCGGCAGTGGCCTCACTTCAAATTCCGTAGAGTTTGAAATCGCGGCAGCGATGGGTTCCGCGCCGCCCGTGGTTAGCGGCTTTAGTGCTGCGACGGCATTGGCCGGTCAGACGATTGAAATTCAAGGCAACGGCTTTGCGGGCGCAGCGGCTGACAATCTGGTACGCATCGGCGGCATTGAAGCGCAAGTCGCAACTGCAACGTCAGGGCGCTTGAATGTGATCGTGCCCAACGGCGTCGAGACCGGTGTGGTCAGCGTGCGCACGCCGCAAGGAGAAGGCCGCAGCAATGACGCCTTGCGCATTCGCACTTCGGTGAGCGGTTTGGTCGAGAACACCGAACGCGCGCCGCTGAAAGACGTAACTGTGCGCGTGCGCCAAGCCAGCGTGACGACGGTCAATTCCGGCGCTTTCGTTTTTCCCGATCCGATGGGCACGCCGTTAGGCGCAATCGTTGAAGTAGATGGCAGCAAGCTGCCGGTCAATCCACCTTTCGGCAAAGTCAGTTTTCTTTTGCCAGTCAGCGCTAACCGTGACAATCAAGTCGCACGCCCTATCACGTTGCAGCAAAGTTACGGCACGTCCACCCAAGTTGGTGGACCAGGCCTGCAAAGCAATGACGAGGGAATTTCGCTCACGACGGCTGTTGCCGAAACTCTCGCACAACCACAACCAAGCCAAGTGACGTTGAGTTTTCCGGCGGGCACGCGCTTTCAGTTTCCCGATGGCGCGACGAGCGGAGCGTTGACCTTGACGCAAGTTGAAAAGAGCCGCACACCCGTCGCGCTGCCCAATGGCGTATTCAGTTCGACCATCGTGCA
>JANNUY010000233.1:0-2480 GCA_031414155.1 Acidobacteriota bacterium | reverse complement strand
AGAAATAATAACGAACAAGGCTCCGCAACCTAACAGGTTGCGATACAAACTAATTCATGGATTTCACTTCATACCCCGACCACAAAGGACATTTCGGCGATTACGGCGGCAGTTACGTACCCGAAACGTTGATGCATCCGCTGGAAGAGTTAAAGGCCGCGTATGCCGAGATGCGCGACGATGCCGACTTTCAGGCCGAGTTCGCGCGGTTGCTCAAAGATTTCGTAGGTCGCGCGACGCCCATCACTCACGCGCAACGACTGACCGAACATTTGGGCGGCGCTCAGGTTTATCTCAAACGCGAAGACCTCACGCATACGGGCGCGCACAAGATCAACAATGCGTTGGGGCAAATCCTGTTGGCGAAACGGATGGGCAAGACGCGCATCATCGCCGAGACCGGCGCGGGGCAACACGGCGTAGCGACCGCTGCGGCGTGCGCGCTCGTGGGGCTGGAATGCATTGTCTATATGGGTACCGAAGACATGCGGCGGCAATCGCTGAACGTCTTTCGCATGCGGCTGATGGGCGCTACGGTCGTCGGCGTCGAATCGGGCAGCAAGACGCTCAAAGACGCGATCAACGAAGCCTTGCGCGATTGGGTGACGAACGTGGGCGATACGCATTACTGCTTGGGTTCGGTGCTGGGGCCGCATCCTTATCCGATGATGGTGCGCGACTTTCAAAGCGTCATCGGACGCGAAGCCCGCGCGCAAATGCTCGAACGCATCGGACGCCTGCCCGATTACCTCGTCGCTTGTGTAGGCGGCGGCAGCAATGCGATGGGTTTGTTCCATGCGTTTCTGAATGATGCCAAAGTCAAAATGATCGGCGTCGAAGCGGGCGGACGCGGCCTGTCGTTAGGCGAACACGCGGCGCGCTTTCTCACGACGGGCGGCGGGCGCGTAGGCGTATTGCAAGGTACGCGCAGCTATGTGTTGCAAGACGCGCGCGGACAGGTTTCGCTGACGCACTCGGTTTCGGCGGGACTGGATTACGCGAGCGTCGGGCCGGAACACGCGATGCTGCACGATCTGGGACGCGCGACTTATTCTTACGCGAGCGATGCCGAAGCACTCGAAGCCTTTCAACTGATGGCACGAATGGAAGGCATCCTGCCCGCGCTTGAGTCTTCGCACGCGATTGCCGAAGTCGTGAAGCTTGCGCCCAAGTTATCGAAAGACGAAGTTATCTTGATGAACCTGTCAGGTCGCGGCGATAAAGACGTGAACACCGTCGCGGCTGAATTGAATGTGACGTTATAAGCCTGGGTACGCGCGCCTCCCGGCGCGCTCGGGCTGGTAAGCCGATAAGCATTGCTTCCGGCAGAGCGCGCCAGGAGGCGCGCGTACCCGGGGCGCGATACCTATCCAACGAGAACAATATGAAAATGCGAAGTATCAAACTTTTTTTTCTGATGATTGTGGGCGCGATGTTGTGCGCCGTATTGAGCTTCACCGTCGTGAGCTTCGCGCAAAAACAAAAGGCTCCGCGCATCGTCATCAAAACTGATGGCTTGCCGAAACCTTTTGCGAGCGAGTCAATTCGCAATCCGCCGAAAGTGGTTGCGCAACCGAGCGGCGCGACGTTGAGCGTACCCGCCGGATTCAACGTGAGCGTCTTCAGCGAAGGCGCTTATGACACGCCGCGCCAGATCAAAGAGGGGCCGAACGGCGACATCTTTGTGGCGGATGTTTACGCGAACAAAGTTTATTTGCTGCGCGATGTGAACAAGGACGGCAGGATTGACAACGCGACTGAACGGTTCGATTTCATCAAAGAAGGTTTGAATCGCGCGTTCGGCATGGCGATTCAAAAGGTCGGCACGCAAACTTATTTTTACGTGGGCAACACCGACGGCATCGTGCGTTACAAATATACAATTGGCGCGATGGCGGTCGAAAGCGCCGCCGAAAAACTGTTTGATCTGCCCACCGGCGGCCACGGCACGCGCGACGTAGTGTTCAACAAAGCCGGAACGAAAATGTATGTCTCGGTCGGTTCGCAATCGAACGTCAACGCGGGCGAACCCGCCGTGCGCGCGGCGATTAACGAATACGATCCCGACGGCAAGAACCATCGCATCTTCGCGTCGGGCATTCGCAATCCGGTTGGACTGGCGTGGAATCCGTTCAGCAAAGACCCGAAAGGCGAACTGTGGACGGCGGTCAACGAACGCGATTTGTTGGGCGACGACTTGGTGCCCGAATACGCCACGTCGGTGAAAGACGGCGCGTTTTATGGCTGGCCTTACGCCTATATGGGGCCGAACGAAGACCCGCGCCGCAAGGGCGAAAAGCCCGAACTCGTCGCCAAAACCATTGTGCCCGACGTGCTGATCGAACCGCATTCCGCCGCGCTCGGCATTCAGTTTTATACGTGCAAGATGTTTCCCGCCGACTATCAGGGCGATGCTTTTGTCGCCCTGCACGGTTCGTGGAATCGCAAGATTCGTTCGGGTTACAAAGTAATTCGCATTC
>JANNUY010000232.1:0-4944 GCA_031414155.1 Acidobacteriota bacterium | reverse complement strand
CGCGCCAGCAGATGCGTGCTGTAGCCTTCGTCGTAACTGGCTTTGTCATTGCGATGCCAGTCATGACCGCCGTCGCGTTCGTGCGTGAAATAATCCAGCGCCCCGTTGTAATGCCCGTATTGAAAATCGAAGCCACGCCGCGTCGGCAAATACTCCGGCTGAAAATGTCCCAGGTGCCATTTGCCGATGATCGCAGTGGCATACCCCGCCTCTTTCAAAGCCTGCGGCAACGTGCGTTCTTCGAGTGGCAAGCCGTATTGCGCCCACGGACGCACAACGCCGACCTGCAAGCCATGCCGCATCGGGTAACGCCCGGTCATCAGGGCTGCGCGCGTAGGCGAACAAACCGGCTGCACATAAAACTGATCAAGTCGCGCGCCTGCTGCCGCCAGCTTATCAATGTTGGGCGTTTTGATGACTTTGCCGCCATTGAAACCGACATCTGCTGTGCCCAAGTCGTCGGCCAGAATGACGACGATATTCGGGCGTTGTGGTTGGGCGAGCGCCGTGACAAACGAGAGGGCGCAAAAACTGAAAATAAGGAGCCAGCGATAACTGACCAGTGGGTGGGGCATAGTTTTATCTCCTTTTGCCATCCGGCAGATTCTCAATTCTTCTTTTCCTTTTTCTCCGCTCGGGCATTGGTGTTCTGGCTGCCGCCCTGATAAATCTGTGCCGGGTCTTCCATTTGCCAGCCTTGATTGTTCGTCTCTTTCATCCAAAGAGAACGTATTCAGGCGGAATGCTATGACAGCACGAGTCATTCCGCCTGAAGGCGAGACAACGAACGACTAAAACACCAGCTTCAACCCAAACTGAATCTGGCGCGGGGTGCCGACGATGCCGGTGATAGTTCCGGCATTGCTGGCGCCGACGGCCGCATTCGGCAGATCGAATTGCGCATGGTTGAAGACGTTGAAGAATTCCGTGCGGAATTGCAGCTTAACGGCTTCGACCAGACGGAAGTCCTTGAAGAGCGAGAAGTCCATATTCACGCGCCCCGGGCCGTACAGAATGTTGCGCCCGGAATTGCCATAACTGAATTGCGCAGGCGTAGCGAACGCCGACGTATCGAACCAACGATCAATGGTCGGATTGTCAAGTGTGCCATTGCCTGTGCGATTCGGACGGCTGGCTGTGCCCGTGTTCAGCGTCGAGGTATTGGCGGTCGGCGTGAACGGCAACCCCGTCTGGAACGTGTTGATGCCGTTGATCTGCCAACCACCCAGCACGTATTCTGCCGGGCCGCCACCGCTCAACCATTTCTTGCCTTTGCCGAAGGGCAGCGAATAATTCCACGCGACCGTCAGGCGATGGCGAATGTCGAAGGGCGAATTGCCACGATCAGCGCGACGATTCAAAGGGTCTTGCGGCAACGGGCCGTCAGAGCCCCCGCCGAAGTTTTGCCCCACCGTATCAATCGAATGTCCCCACGTATAAGACAACAAACCGCTCAGGCCCGCCGTCAGGCGTTTTTCCGCGCTGAACTGAAAGGCGTGATAAGCCGCGAGTCCATCCGAAACCGCCCAGGTTACGTCTGCCAACGTCGGGCGCACGCCAAAGAACGGACGGCGATTGTTCACCGCGCCCGCCCCCGGCACAGCCTGATTCAGGTTGTAGCTCGTGTCGAGATGGCGTCCGAGATTGGCGACATAAGAGGCTTTGAGCAACAGCGAAGATGGCAGTTCGTGTTCGACCGTCAGATTGAATTGCTCGGCGTAACCGGGTTGATAATTCGGGTCAACGCCAATGACGCTGCCGGTGGGTACGTCAGCGTTCGCCAGGTTCAAGGCAGGGATCGTCGGGAAGCCGTCGCTCACGCGCCGCGTCACGAAAAAGTTGCCGGGAGAAAAACTATAAATCGGCCCAAACGGTACGTGCCGTTGCAAGCGCAGCGTGTTGCCGCCGTGTCCTGCCGTATTCCAGAAAATGCCGCCGCCGCCGCGCACAACGGTTTTGTCTGCGACTTTATAGGCAAAGCCGAAACGCGGCGCGAAGCCTTTCTTGAAGGTATTCACTCCCGCGTATTTGCTGACGCCGTTGCGTCCTGCGACCAGCACTGTCGCCGTACTCGGATCGAAATTCGCCCAACGATTGGCGACTTCGCTGTAAGGCGTATCGAGTTCATAACGCATCCCGAGATTGAGCGTCAGCTTTTGCGTCACGCGCCAATCGTCGCCGATGTAAGCACTGTATTCCGTTCCGCGCAGTCCGACCCACGCCAGCAGATAATCCTGTTCGATCAGGCTCGGCGCACCCAACAGGAAAGCCGCTATCGCATTGCCGCCGGTGTTGTTCGCCGGATTATTCGTGATGTTCGGCGCAAAATTAAAGCGGCCGTTGCCGCGATTGGTTTGATACTCCGTCAGATGACGGCGACGCGCATCAAAGCCCGTTTTGATCGTATGCGCGCTGCTCGTGTAAGTCAGATTGCCGACGTATTGAAAGATGTTCTGGCGGCGCAAAATCGGCAGCGAACGGCTGTGCCCGATGCCGGTGTAACCCGCCGGGCTAAAGATCGGCAGCCCGTTCTGCAAGTCTTGCTGGTTCGAATTCGGCACGCCCAGCTTGTTGCCCAGCTTGTCGCCGGAGGCTACGTCAGCCTGCGTGAAATCGAGATGGAAACGTGCGTAGCCCGCACGAACATCCAGCATCATGCGCGGCGAGATCACATGCACCCAGTTCAGCACCAAATGTTGTGCCGTCAAGCCTGACGTACCGGCAAAGGTGTCTTCGTTGCCGATGCCGATGGATTTGCCTACGCCAGCGAGGTTGACGGCGGGAAAGGTGAAAGGATTGATCGTCGCGGTTTTCGACCACGAGTAACGTCCAAAAAACGAATCGCGGTCGCTCTGGGTGTGATCAACACGCACGTCGTATTGATCCCAATTCTGCTTGCGCGTCGGCGTCGTCACAAGGTTATTCGCCAGCCCCGTCGTCGTCGGCAGCGGATAGGCGTTGATGAGTTTCGCCGTCACGGCATCCCAACGATTTTGCGGAATCAGGTTGTTCTGGAATTGTTGCCGGGTGAAGGCCGTGCCGTTTTGCACCGTCGTAGCCGGGTCGAAAATGCCTGCCGTGATTTCGCTGAAATCGCCCTGCCGCATCTTCACCGTCGGCACGGTATTAACGAAAAGGCGTCCGAGGTTTTGCCGAAACCCATCATAGTCGCCAAAGAAAAAGGTTTTGTTTTTGATGAGCCGTCCGCCGAAGGCACCACCGAACTGGTTTTGCTGAAATTGCGGTTTGCCTTGCCGCGCGCGATTCGAGAAAAAGTTATTGGCGTCCAGTGAACGGTTACGCAAAAATTCATATGCCGTGCCGTGCCATTCATTGCTGCCTGATTTGGTCACGACGTTGACCTGGCCGCCGGGATTGCGGCCCTGTTCGGCAGAAAACAAATTCGTCTGAATCTTGAATTCCTTAATCGCTTCGACCGCCGGACGCACGATGATCGCCAGCGTCAGACGGTCGTTGTTGTCAATGCCGTCGTAAAGATAGTTGTTCGAGCTTTCGCGGTTGCCGTTGACGAAAAGCTCCGTGCCAGGTCGCAAATCATCAGGCCGCGAGCCGCTCATAATTGAGCCACGCATGCCCGAGCCTGCGCCGCTCACCCCCGGACTCAGAATGGCGAGTTGCACGAAGTTGCGGCCATTCAACGGCAAATCCTGCACCTGTCGTTCCTGAATCACGCTGCCGAGTACAGAGGATTGGCTTTCGAGCAACGGAGCCGAACCGGTAATTTGGACAGTTTCGCCAACCGCGCCGACCTGCAAATCAACGTCTACTTGTGCGCGTTGATTGACCTGCAATTCGACGCCCGTGCGTTCGACTTTGCGAAAGCCCTGCGCCTCCGCCGTCAATGTGTAGCCACCTGGTTGCAGACCCGTGAACACATAATTGCCCGAACTGTCGGTGACGAGACTGCGACTGACGCTGGTCGCCACATTGGTCAGCGTCACCTTGGCGCCACTCACCACTGCGCCGGAATTATCTTTGATCGTGCCGACTAAATCGGCGGTCGTGACTTGTGCGCTGGTCGTAAAAGACAGCAGCAACAGCAAGCCAAAAGTCAGTAGCATTGAAAAGTTCTTTCGTGCCAGTTGCATAGGTTTTCTCCTTAATGAAGTTGCTCTTGAAAAATCAGCCTGCCTGCTCCCAGTGCAAGCGAAGGCCACTTGCGAGCCACGCGCCTTCCATCCCAACGTGAAGGCGGTGGTCTTCAGCGCCGGATGAATACGCGCGCGCCCAGACGTAAAGATTCATAATTCGATGGTGCGTTTTGCGTTGCTACCTTCCGCGACGGATTCGACGCCGCGCAACGACTTGCTGCGCGCTGTGCCCAATTCACCGACGTGAATCGTGTATTTGCCCGGCGCAAAAACTTTCGGACGAAATTCATGACCGTTGACGCGCAGCGTGTAAACGAGTTCGCCTGTGGCTTCTTCGACAATCTGCACCACGGCGTCTTTCATTCCCGCGATTTGCAATGTCGGCAGATACGCCGCCGCTTGGCGTCCGTAATTGTCAGTTTGCTGAATCGTGATCGGCCAGCCGGGATATTGCCTGCCGCTTTGCGGGTCGGTGTAACGCGACCAGCATTCCAGCTTGATCGTGCGCGCCGCTTTCTTGAAGCGAATGATGTTGTAACCCGTCGCCTTGCGATGCAGTTCCATCGGTTCGGGAAACTCGCCCGGCTGTGGTTTTTCGACCGGATTGGCGACCGCGTGAATCGTCAGCTTGTTGTGAAAGCCGTCTTCGTAATTGCCGCTGTAGGCTTGCGCGCCTGGCTGACCGAGAAGCGGCGGATAATTCGGATTCCAATAGCGCGTGTAAACATTCGAAATCGCGGGCGAGCATTGCGACCAACAGGCATCGCCGTATTCGTCAATGCCGTGTTGCAACGCACTCGCCAGATGTTGATCGCCCGCGATGTGAATCATA
>JANNUY010000231.1:0-3727 GCA_031414155.1 Acidobacteriota bacterium | reverse complement strand
TTGATTGCGTAGTCGTCGGCGCTGACCGCATCGCTGCCAACGGTGACGTAGCCAATAAAATCGGTACGTACTCGGTTGCCGTATTAGCCAAAGAAAATAACATTCCGTTTTACGTTGCGGCTCCGATCTCGACGTTGGATTTGTCGCTGCCCGACGGCAGCCATATTCCCATCGAAGAAAGGACGCCGCTCGAAGTCACACACGTCAAAGGCCAGCAAATCGCCCCCGATGGCGTGACGATTGCGAATCCGGCTTTCGATGTCACGCCGTATCGTTACGTGTCTGCGATCATCACCGAACGCGGCGTAGCGCGTGCGCCGTATGTTGATAGCCTGAAAGCATTGGCTGCCTGAGCGTCGCGGCGCGCGCGACAGTGAATCGGTCTTCGCCACAAAAAAGCACAAAAGCCACAAAAAGGGTTTGACGGCAATCACTCCCTTTTGTGTTTTCTGTGCTTTTTTGTGGCGAAAGCCCTTTTGCTGTTGGGTCGCATTAATTTCGAGCGTGAGGTTTGCGCGCACTTGGTAAAGTTATGAAAAAGATTTTGTGTTCGTTGCTTTATTTGTGGCTGTTCGCTGCGCAGGCTTTCGCGCACGACCCTGGCTTGAGCAATGTCGAGTTGCGCATGGCGGGCGGACAGGTCATCGCGTTTTTGGCATACGCGCGGCCTGAGATCGAAACGCTCGTGCCGATGGATGCGAACCGTGACGGCACGGTAACGACGGAAGAATTCGAAGCGGTGCGTCCTAAGCTGGAAGAACTCGCGCGGCAGGCCCTCGAACTCAAAAGCAACGGCGCGGCTTTGCAACCCGCCGCCGTCAAAGCCTCGCTCGGCGCAGTCAACGACGTAGAGTTTTATGTCACCTATTTGGGTGAAGTGAAACTGCCGCTCACGGCGCGTTCGTTGCTGTTGCCGAAATTGAATCGCGGGCATCGGCAGATATTTTCGCTCCGTGACGAAAAAGGCGAATCGGTCAACGATCAGATTCTTGATGCGCAGCACGACACCTTTGATAGCGCGGCGAATCAGGCTACGCCGCAAGCTGCGCCGGTTTCTTCGTTTTGGGAATTTTTCAAACTTGGTGTCGAACACATCTTCACCGGTTATGACCACTTGTTGTTTCTATTCGCCTTGTTGCTCGTGGGCGGCACGCTGGCCGAGGCCGCCAAGATCATCACGTCTTTCACGGTGGCGCATTCGTTGACGTTGGCGGTGGCTACTTTGGGTTGGGTCACGCTGCCTTCCACGATTGTCGAACCGTTGATCGCGGCTTCGATTTTGTATGTAGGCATAGAGAACCTTTGGCATAAAAATCTGCGTTGGCGTTGGGTGCTGACGTTTGCGTTCGGTTTGATTCACGGCTTTGGTTTTGCATCCGTCTTGCGCGAACTCGGCGTCGGTGAGAACGGGCGCGGCGTCACGATGCCACTGTTCTCCTTCAACCTGGGCGTAGAGTCAGGCCAGTTGGCGATTGCGATTTTGATTCTGCCGCTTTTATGGAAGCTGCATCATTGGCCGAATTTTAAGCGGTACGCTGTGCCAGTGTGTTCGGTGATTGTCGCGTTGGCCGGGTTGTATTGGTTGCTAGAGCGTACTGTGTGGAAGTGATAGTTACGAGACAAGGGTAAAACCGGCAATGAATAGGCTTGGGCTTGCGACCACTTGGCAGGTTCACTACGATGGACCTCGTCAATCTTACCAACAGGTTTTTCCCCACTCGTTTCGATTTCAGAAATCAGGAGAATTGTGATGAAAGCAAGTTCCAAACGTGGCTTCGGCATTTTGTTAATTCTATGTGTTGCGCTCTTGTCGGGGTGGTATCGCCGCCCCACGGCGCTGGCGTTTACAGATTTCAAAGGTGTGAAAGCGCAGACGCCAACTTACAACAAAGAAATCGTTCGGCTGATGCAAAAGCATTGCCAGAGTTGCCATCACCCCGGCGACATTGCGCCGTTTTCATTGACGAATTATGAAGAAACCCGTCCCTGGGCGGCGGCCATCCGCGAAGCCGTCATCACCAAAGAAATGCCGCCGTGGAAGCCGCTCGCCGGATGCGGCGATTTCAAAGACGCGCGCAGCCTCACGCAAGACGAGATCAATACCTTCACCGCCTGGGCCGACGGCGGAGCGCCCGAAGGCAACGCCGCCGACTTGCCCGCACCACAGCAATTCACCGAAGGCTGGCCGTTGGGCAAACCTGATTTCATCGCGTCATTGCCTGAACCCTTCACGCCGCCGCTGGGCAAAGACACTTATCGTTGTTTCAGCATTCCTACGGCTGCTTTGCGCGGCGACCGCTGGGCACAGGGGCTGGACGTGCAACCCGGCAATCGCAAGATCGTGCATCATGTGATTGCTTATTCTGACCCCAAAGGACTTTCAGTCGCGCTCGATCAAAAAGAAGCGGGACCGGGTTATACCTGTTTCGGCGGGCCGGGCTTCAACATCAATCTTACAACAGACGACATTCTCAACGGCAATTCTGTGCTGCTTGGCGGGTGGGCTCCGGGTTCGCGCGGCTATTTCGCGCCCGAAGGTTTGGGGACGAAATTGCCGAGCAGCCCCACTGCGCGCGTAGTGTTGCAAGTTCACTATCATCCGACTGACAAGCTCGAATCAGATCAAACCTCAGTCGGTTTTTATCTGGCGCAAAAGCCGGTTGACCAGCCGATGTTGCCACTGATCGTCGTCAATCAGACTTTTGCGATTCCGGCGGGCGCGAAAAATTATCCGGTCACGGCGGGCTTCACCGTTCCACTGGGACTCTCCGGCAAGCTCGTCGGCATCACGCCGCACATGCATTTGCTGGGACAAAAGATCAAAGTCACTGCCACCATTGGGGGTGGACAGCCGCAATGTTTGGTGGACATTCCTAAGTGGGATTTCAATTGGCAAGGGTCATATCTTTACCAGCAGCCGATTTCGTTCGGCGCGAATACGCGGCTTGATCTGTCTTGCACTTACGACAACTCAATTGACAATCCTTATCAGCCGAACCTGCCGCCGAAAATTGTGCGTTGGGGCGAGGAAACGACAGATGAAATGGCGCTCGCGTTTCTGGCTTTCACGCTCGATCTCGTAAAAGTAACGCCTTCATCGCCTGTGTTGACCGATGCGATGATTGACGCGAACGGCAACCTGCTCGTCACTGGCTCAGGCTTTCAAGGCGGAGCCGACATCGAAATCAACGGCCTGCGCTTGAGCGATACGCAAACTGAAACAGCGGCGCGACTGGCGTCTGGTCAATTGTGGAAAGTCGCGCTCGCGCCCGGTCAAACCGCCAACGTCACGGTCATCAATCCCGATGGGCGTCGTACTGCTTCGCGTTCGATCTCGCGCGCAGGCTCGGCACGATCGGCGGCGGCGGCGAATGCGGCGATTTACGCGACGAAGCTCGCGCCTGATTCGATTGCGGCGGTCTTCGGGGATTCGTTGGCGACGGCGACGCAAGTGGCGGGCACGAACCCTTTGCCGACGGCGTTGGCGGGCACGACGGTACGCATCAACGGCGTAGCGGCACCGTTGTTTTTCGTCTCACGCGGACAGATCAACTTGCTGGTTCCGCCTGACACGCAACCCGGCAATGCTGTTATTGAAATCGTAGCGAGCGACGGCACGCTGTCGCGCGGAACATTTGCGGTGAGCAATACGTCGCCGAGTTTTTTCACGGCGAATGCGTCGGGATCGGGTACGCCCGCCGCACTGGTCACGCCCGACGGCATTTCT
>JANNUY010000230.1:0-9754 GCA_031414155.1 Acidobacteriota bacterium | reverse complement strand
CGTTGATTTGCGCAAAGAACACATCACGCTCGCCCACGCGCTCGAAATCTGCCGCCTCACGCCGGAGATTCAGCCGCACGCTTTGGCCGCGTGTTTTGAAACGCGGTACCAACGCGACCCAAAGACGAAAACCCACGATCAGTTGCCCGATAAGACGCGCCCGGCCAAGCACCTGCACTTTTTGCAGGACTGGATCGAGCGCAACGTCCATCTCAATTTGCAGAAAGCGCCGTTCAAACTAGATGACGCGCGCTTGCGCGAAGACGGCTTGACCTGTCTGAATTGTCCGCGCCGCACGGGGTTCAACAAGACGCTTTTCGCCGACGTGAAGAATGCCGACACTTGCCTCGATCCGCTTTGCTTTCAAGGCAAGATCAAGGCGCTCGTGCAAATCAAACGCGCGGAACTGGAAACAAAACAGGGCAAGCCCGCCGTTTGCATCTCTGCCTATTACCAGGCGCAAACGGAAGCGGAAGGCGTGCTGGGCCGCGAGCAATTTGTCCCGCTTGAACGCAAAGCCGACCGCTGCCAATTCGCGGAACAGGCGGTGTATGCGAATAGCAACGAGATCGGGCAAGCGAAGTGGATTTGCCGCGAGCCAGGTTGCAAAGACCATTTGGGCCGCGTGCCGGAAGCGCGTGCTGCTCGCACCGGCAAGGCGTCAACTTCCGCGCCGACCACAGCACACAATGCGCGCAAGCAAGAGTTATTCGAGATCAAGGTGGATGAAATCGTCCGCAAGCGCGTGATGAAAGCGGCGCTCACGACTTTCGCCTGGCCGCTCGACCGCGCGCATTTGAACGAAGCCGTCAAGGAATTCTTCCGCCGCATTCCGTCTGAACATCAGAAAACGATCGGTGAAATCTTTGGCTGGGAAGGGAAGGAGGCCGACCGTTTGCGCTACGACGAAACAGTGTTGTTGGCTGAGTTCGCGCAATTTGACGATCACCGGCTCGCGCAGTTTCTGATGCTCTGCTCCTTCGCTCATTACGGCGCGAACCAGTACAGGAATAATCAAGTGAGCCAAAGCGCGGTCGTGCGTTTGAGCGAGGAATGCGGCGTCAATCACACGCTGATGGATGCCGAGGTGCGCGTGGAGTTGTGCGCAAAGAAATACAAGGACGCACATCTGGCCTATCTGGCAGCCGTGAGCAACGGGGAGACTCCGCCCAAGCCGGTTGTTTACGAAAAGGCTTTGTTGCCAGTTCAAGTGGAATGACTCGCAGCGGATAGCTTTTCAGTGGGTGAGCCGCACAGTCTTCCCCTGCCTTCGCAACGGCAAGTATTTGGAATCATGGCTCGTGTGTGGAATTATCTTCCCGGTTTGAATTTTGTTTGGGCGAGAGACTGGCGAATTTGCTTATGCCGAAAACTCGCTGTTGTACTTCCACATAAACATCAATGAATGCACCCAAAGCCAACCTGAACTACGCCGTATTTCTGAGCCATCACAGCAGCGATAAAGCGCTGGTCGAGAGAATAGCTGTGCGTCTTGAAAAAGAGGCCGGGCTGAAACCTTTTCTCGACAAATGGGATTTGGTGCCGGGTGAATCGCGGCAGGAAGAAGTGGAAGAGGCGCTTGACCAGAGCGCGACGTGCGCGGTTTTTCTCGGCACCAACGACTTGGACGCATGGGCAAACGAAGAGATGCGATCTGCGTTGGATGACCGCGCGAAGAACAAAAGCTTTCGTGTGATCCCCGTACTCTTGCCGGGAGCCGACCAGAAGACCCTACCACGCTTTTTACGCCGTCTGACGCCAGTAGATATGCGGGCGGGCGTGGACGATCCCGACGCCTTTCGGGATTTCGTGGCGGGGATTCGTGGTGTAGCTCCTAGGCATCTAGCTACGGGCCAGGTTTTACCTGGGCCGATGCCACCGCGAAACCAATGGAAAGAACGTCTTGCCGCGCTTTTCACCACGAAGGGAGAGCTTTGGAAAGTCGTATTAGGTGCGGTGCTCGCTCTGGTGCTTAGCGCCGCTTTCATCAGCGCGGCCGTTCCCAGATATAAATTGCAGGTGAAATCCCCGGCCTTTCGCAAGGATGGCATTTATGAAGTGCCGACAGGAACGGTACTCATCAAATGGAGTCTAACCAAAGAGCAATGGTTTCGAGAAACGGATGTCAGCGACGGGAAAGCCAATCTTACAATCAGCAAAACCAGCGGGGAAACCGTCATGAGCCTTCAGGAAAAGGTAGGCGAAGCAAAAGCAAATTTGCTGCCCGGCAAGTACGAGGTGCGCATTGACGCGGCGGCTTATCAACGTACCGAGACCATTGCCTTGCAGGTAACGGGCCAAAACGGCAACACGGAAACGGCTACGCTGACAGGAACGGTGTTAGAGAAAATCGGCGGTGAAGAAAGGCCGTTGCAAGGGGCCAAAGTTACCATTGAGCAACTGCCGCAGATGACACCCGTTGAAACTTCAACCAACGGGCATTTCACGATCAACGATATTCCAAAGGCCTATCACGAAAGCGTGCGCGTTCATGCTTTCAAAGAAGGTTATTTGCCACCAGAACACATCGAAGATTTTGTGCTGGGCGCGGCCCCGCCCCGCATCACACTTACGAGGAAAAAATGAAAATTAAAACCTTCTCCATTTTATTTTTTACTATTTGCCTTTCAGCGGTAGTTTTTGGCCAGCAGGCGAAATTAGAAGGGTACGTTTATCAAATTCGTAACAACGGCAAGGAATTCCCTGTTTCAGCGGTTAAAGTCGGGACTCCGCATGGGGAAGGGCAAACGACGGATGCCAAAGGCCATTTCATGTTGTCTTTTCCTATCACGGTTCAAGCAGGCCAAGCCACGCGCATCGAAATCGTGAGAGAAGGCTGGGTGATTTATGAACCGATGTTAGGAGATTGTGTTACGCAAGGCCTTATGCGGAACTACAAGCCCCTGAAGGTGACACTTGTCGAAAAGCTTTCCCCGCTCGCTTTATCTCCTCGGCGACTGATCCAGGTGATTTCCAAATGGTCAAAAGAGCGCACTCAACTGAGTCATCAAATTAAGGAACAACAGCGTGAACTCGATGAGTATGCATTCTTGCGTGAGTATGCCGAGACATATGGTTTTACATTGGATCAGTTCAAGGATGCAGCAAACCGATGGGCGAATACAAAAAAATCACGTGATGAGGGAGAGCGCGCGTGGAAAGAGTATTGGTTGAAAAATTATGACATTGCCGAACGCTTGGCAGATAAAGTAGCGCTCAGCGAAGACGGAGAGCATATGCGACTGCAACAAGAAGCGTTCGAGCATGCCCTCCGGGCCATTGAGTTTTACCAGCTTAAAGGTAGCTCTCAATTTATGCAGTACAAATTCGAAGAGGCAATAGAGACTTACAGCAAGATAGAGTCGCGTTTCGCCTCAACAAACCCAAGAGAAAGATATGCCCAACAGAATTTTCCAAAAGAATGGGCAGAGACCAAAGTGTTACTCGGAAATGCGAAGCAGGAGTTAGGCGTCAGAGTCGAAGGCCAGAGAAGCCGGTCGTTGCTAGAGGAAGCGGTGTCGGTGTATCGCGCCGCGTTGCAGGTCTACACCCAAGAACAGTTGCCGCAGCAGTGGGCGATCACGCAGAAAAGGCTGGGTGCTGCCTTGATGAGGCAAGGTGAGCGAGTAGAAGGAGAGAAAGGAAAGCAGTTCTTAGTTGAAGCCGTTAAGGCTTATAACGAAGCTTTGAAAGTTATTACACTCAAACAGTCCTCAGGGGGTTGGGCCGACATTCAAAACAATTTGGGTTTTGCGCTTCGACTGCAAGGTGAGCGAACAGGAGGAGAGGAAGGAAAGCGGCTCTTAGTTGAAGCTGTCAAGGTTTATAACGAAGCTTTGGACGTCAGGACGCGCGCTCAGTTTCCAGAGCAGTGGGCCGACATTCAAGCTAATCTGGGTCTTGTGCTTCGACTGCAAGGTGAGCGAGCAGGGGGCGAGGAAGGAAAGCGGCTCTTGGATAAAGCCGTTGAGACTTATGACGAAGTTTTAAAAGTCAGAACACTTGAGAAGTTTCGAGAGTCGTGGGCTGACGCTCAAAATAACCGGGGTCTTGCGCTTGAAACGCGAGGTAAGTTAGCGGAAGGAAAGGAAGGAAAGGAGTTCTTAGTTAAAGCCGTTAATGCTTATAACGAGGCTTTGAGAGTTAGAACTCGCGTGGAATTAGCACAGCCGTGGGCAGAGACGACGAATAATTTGGCAAATACACTAAGCTTGCTAGGAGAGCTAACAGAGGGAGCGGAAGGAGTGCTACGCCTTGACGAAGCGCTTAAAGCTTACAAGGATGTTTTGAATGTGTACACGCAGAAGCCGTTACCTTTGTACTGGGCTAGGATTCAGAACAATTTAGGCGTTGTATTAATGCGACAAAGCCTACGAGTAGATCCCGCAGTAGGTGAGAAGCTCCTCGCCGATGCAGTAATTGCTTATAAACACGCCTTGGATTTTTTCACGAGTAATCAGTTTCCAGAGATATGGGGAGGGACGCGTTATAATTTGGGGTACGTTTATTTCTCCTTGAAGAAGTGGGAGGAGGCTGCCGCTTGTTTTGAAGATGCCTTGACTGTTTACAAAGATTATCGCCCTGCGTATCAATCATTAACTTCTATCTATCAGGAAAGGTTATCGTACGATAAGTACGAAAAAGCTTTTGATTTACACCGAAGCTGGAATTCTCGTTTTCCCAAAGATGTATCGATACTTGCCGATTTGACAGAAGCACATTTCACGACCGGACGCTTCGCCGAATACGCGAAAATAATCAAACCACTGCTGGCAGATACCAAGCTCGCGCCAAGTACGAAGATCGCACTGCAAATGATTGAAGTCGCCAATCGGCTGGCACTCGGTCAAGCAGATCAAGTTCCCGCCTTGTTGACGGCGCTCCAAAAAGACATCGCTGCGCAACCGCCTGCTTTTCACATTGAATGGTCTTTCAACGGCACTCTGCGCTTTATCAATCAGCACGAGAAGCTGGCTATCCATCGCGATTGGTTGAATCAATTCTTTGCTACAGCCCAAGCAGAAAATCGAGAAGCGATTTCAACTGCTTTGGGCGTAGCGGTGGAAAAGTTCCCGGTAACGCTACGGCGGTAACGAAGCCGTACCCTTTGAACGCGCCACTCGCCCAGCGCGCAGCGGACGCATCGCCCTTGCCGTAGACACGTCCGGCTCCGTGGACGAAACCTTGCTCAAACGCTTCGCCGCCGAAGTTGCCACCGTGCTTGAACAAACCGACCCACAATTGCGGCTGATCGTCTGTGATGCCGAGGTTCATCAGGTCCGTGATTTCACGGGCAGGGAAGCCGCGCGGCATTTGCGGGATTTCAGTTTCAAGGGCGGCGGCGGAACCGACTTCCGACCCGCCATCGCCGAAGCCGCGCAGTGGAAACCTGACCTGCTCATCTACCTGACAGATTTGGAGGGGGAAGCGGGCAGCGCACCATCCTTTCCCGTCTTGTGGGCAGTGCCGGAGGGGAAAGCCATTGCGCCCTGGGGCAAAGTCGTTGAATTGAATTGATGAAATGGTCGGTTGCGTTCATCAGCCCCAGCCCGCTGTGAAATCACGCCCCACGACGTCACTCCCAAAAAGGGAAGCGGCCAGCAGAGCGCGTTCACGCTGCGCCGCCATCAACAGTGCGCGCAGCTTCATCTTGCTTCCACATTCGACTTCCCTTTCAACCTGCATCCACTCATAACGCGATGAACGTCATTCTCAGTTTCGGCATGGGCGTAGAATCTTCCGCCCTTCTGATGTACTGGTTGGAGCATCCAGCGGAGTGTGGTTTCGATCTCGCACGCGAGTTGATTGTCATCACGGCACAAACCGGCGGCGAATACCCGGACACGGCGGCCTTGTGTGAAACGCATCTGCTGCCGCGTCTGCGCCGTCGGCGTGTGCGGTTCGTGCAGGTCGCGCGCGCTGGTCATTTGGAAGCGGATGGCATTGCAGTTCTCAGCGATACGCGCAAACCGAACAAGCTCTGCCTTGAGGGCGCGTATACCCTCTATGAAGAATTACGCGATGCCGGCACGGTGCCGCAATTTTCCGGCCAACGGCGTTGTTCGCTCAAATTCAAAGGGTGGGTCATTGAAACATTGTTGGCGCGCGAATTTGCTGGGCAATCTTATCGTCAAGCAATCGGTTTAAATGCGGATGAACAAGCGCGGATTGCCAAGAGCGTGCAAGCCTTGGCGCTGCGTGAGCCTGAGCCGATTCGAATCGCGTTCGGTTTCAATTGCGAGGAAGCGGGACGAATTGAGAAGGCAAAGCAATACGACACACCGCTGCGGCAAGGCTGGTATCCGCTGGCGGAATGGGGCTGGTCGCGTGAGCGTTGCCGTGAATATTTGCGAGAGATCACAGGCGCGGAGTGGAAAAAGTCGGCGTGTGTGTACTGCCCTTTCAATGCGCTCAAACCGGACGCCATTGCGCGGTTGCGGCAATTCCCTGCTCACGTCGCCGAAGCCCTGTTGCTCGAACACCAAAGTCTCGCGCTCAATCCGCGCGGCTCGCTTTATCGTGATCGCACGCTTTATTCACTGGCGGTCGAGCATCGGCTGGATGAAGCCTTACGAGTTCTTCAGCAACGATTGGCTGAGGCTGAATACGCGCTTTATCGCGTGCGCCGAATTTATCAGGCTCCCGGCGCGGCACATCGGGCGGTCGAGAAGTTGCAGACAGGCAGCTACGACGCAATGGTCGCGCGATTGCAGAACTTTCGCAAGTGTTGCAAATCATCAATGCAGTTCGTGCGCAATGCGGTTTGCCCATGTTGTTAGCGATTCCTCAAGGGGCTGCGCCAGAAGCAGCAGTTGAACTCAGCCGCGCCTGCCCGTTGGCGCGGGCGTGGCCGACTGCTGTCATTGGAGCGGATTACGCGCGCACGACCGACGGGCGATTCGCGGAAACGTTGCGCCAGTCTTTCGGGAAACCGCTCTACGGCATGATTGAATTTCCCGGTAAGTTTGCGGTGGATTTGCCAGCAGCGTTGATAGCCTTCATCACGCAATACGATGAAGGCCAATTGCCACAGCTCATTGAGGCGATGTGACGATGCCCAAACCAAACAAAAAGCGCAGGCGCACAGGCGATTTCAATCAGCGTGAACGCGACGCTTCGTATGAACACGTAGACGGTTTGCATGACACAGCCGCCTTGTTATGGCGCAAGGCCTGCGAGGCGGATGATCTTCCAGCGGATGCGATCTTTGCGACCTTCAGTCCCGACAATCGCTACGCCGAGCTTTACAACAACGTGATGCGGGAACTGTTGGAGAAGATTGCGGCAACTTCGCAGCTTGGCTACGTCGGCTTGCGCATCAATGAGAAAGGCCGCGCGGAATTGCTTTGAACTGAGGCATGTGCCTTATGGATTGCGGGCTTCGCTGATTCCCTGCCAAAGCATTTCAAGCAACGTGAGGGTGCGTTCAAAATCATTGTCCAGAAAATGGCAGCCAGCCAGCATTGTTGCGGCAAGCTGGTATCTGCTGCCCGGCGTGGTCTCGCGCATCAGGATGGCTTCGACCAGCGGGCGGCTTTGCGCGGTCAACAACAAGTTGAGATCGCGGCCCAACATCCTTGCGCCAGCCAGTTTGTGATCGGGCAAATCAAGCAAGTCTATGTGTTCATCAAAGAGCCGCGCTTCGTTCCCGACGGCCAGGTAGTAATACAACAACGTTCCCAGATCGGAGGCATCTTTGCGTTCCCGCCTTTCGTCCCAGGTAATCAATTTCAGCAACGCCAACCCGCAGGGCGAACAAACAGCAATGGCGGTATTTCCACCGATGAGAACTTTAACCGCGTGCGCGTAGGCTTCGGCAAAGCCAAGCGTCGTCATTATGACGCCTTCGGCGTCGGGCCAAGCGATGCTGCCGGGCGGAGATTCGATTTCGCCGAAGGGAACGACATCAATGATGACGCCGTTGCGATGCAACAGTCGTTGTTGCTGGTGCGGATGCGGCGTGAATTCGCCCGTGGCGCGCAAGGCTTTTTTCAATCGTTCAAATTGCAACCAGTCGGCAACACGTACGCCGAAATCAATGTCGCGCGTGGCGCGTTGCGGCGGCAGATGCCAGGCGTGTTCCAGCAACAAGTCTCTGGCAAGCGCGCCCACTACAAAAAACGGGATGCGCTGTTGCGCCAGAATGCCTGCGACTTGTTGGAGCGCCGCCTCGGCGTCAGGCGGCAGCTTCCCCGATAAGTCGAACAAGGTACTGGTCATAAATAATTCTCGCAGTCGCCAGATTGCGTTCATCGGCGCTCGCCAGCAAATCAGCGTAAACCAACAGTTCCGGCGTCAGGTTGCGCTTACGCGCGGGATGGTCAAACGACCAAAAGGTTTTGAGGATTTCGATATTGCCCTGCGGGTCGCGCTTCAACCCAAACTCGATCTGCAAATCCTTTGCCGTCCCGCTGGTGTAAAGGGTCTGCGTTTGCGGTTTGAGGTAGCCCGTCAATTTCTCCGCCGCCACTTCCCCGCCCCAGCAAGCGTTGAGTTCCTTCAGCCGTCCTTCTTTGCCTTTCCACCAATTTGGACGGCTGGCGCTGCAACGCGCCAACAACAGCTTGGGACGCCAACGCTCCTGATAGGCTTCTACCCAACGTTTGAGCAGGTCAGCCTGCTTTGTGAGGCTTCGCCCGTGCGCGCCTAGATTCAGCAAATACCCAGCCTGTTCGAGTTGCTTCATTTCCCAACCCACTGCGCCAAGCGAAACTCCAGCGGCAGTTGCAATCTCGCGCAACGGTTTCGCTTCCAATCCCGGATGGCAGAGCATCGCAAACAAAATCCCCAACCCCGATGGTCGAAAGGCGCGACTGAAATTCTGGTCGGCGGGATGCGCTTCGGTTCGCCGCTTGCCGTTCACAAAGACAAAGAGTTGCGGCTCATTGAGAAAAGCATTCCCTGCCGCATCTAAAAAAGGGACGTTCAGTTCCAGCAATTTTTCCGCTTGCTGCATCGTGACAAAAGGCGTCACCAACACGCCGCGCGGTTGCAGCCGCCGCAACTCCGCTACGACCGCGCCTAGATTGCGGCTCGTCAACTGATTGCGTAATTCAACGGAAAAATCCCAACGCTCCTTTCCCCTGCCGAAGCGCACTGAAGCATCCGCGCCCGTGCGGCGCTGGGCGGGCGTCGCACGCGTCAAGACTTTCCCTTGCAAGCCGGTAGTTTCGGCGAACGCTTGCAAGACTTGCTCCAACAGTTCCGGCGCGCGCGCTTTTTGCGCGTTATTGTTCATGGCGTAGCCCTCCAACCAGTCGTGGTGAATCAATCTCACTTCACCCTTCACCTGTTCAATCCTTGTTCACACATTGTAGCTTGTTCATTGTACCGTGAACAAGTCTGATTTCGTGAACACGAGTGCCAGTTCGTCCATAATTGAAGAGTCGTGATAGCCCCTGCACGCCGTCTTCCATTTCATCCTTTGGGGGATTGCATCCGCCGGGCGATTTCCTCACTGTGAGGATCGGGCAAGACTCCGATGCGTTCCACATACGCGCGCGTCGTCGCCAGATGCTTATGACCCAACGCTTCCTGCGTTTGGCTCATGCTCCCGGTCGTTTCCGCCACGATGCGCGCAAAGGTATGCCGCGTCTGGTGCAAATGAAACGCCTTGATACCGGCTTCCGCCGCGTAGGCTTTCATGCGCCGCGCAAAAGTCCACTCCGCCAACGGCTGCTCAACCGCCACCGCTGCCTGACCCGGATCGTGCCGGACCCAAAGCGGCGCGCCGTCATCCAAGTCTCTGGGAGCC
>JANNUY010000229.1:0-6306 GCA_031414155.1 Acidobacteriota bacterium | reverse complement strand
AGAGGTTTCACCGAGCGAGGCTTACTCTTTGGTTAAACACACAAATTACACGTTATGGATGAAATAGTCGCTTCGCACACCTTAAAGGAGGTAGCCCAATGTTTTCGATCAAGCGATTGGCAATACTTATCACAGCAGGGTTCTTTTTCTCTCACCCGATTCACCTGTTAGCCCAGCCACCATCGTCAACAGACATTGCCAATGCCAAAGAGATGCTGCGTATGGTGGCGCTCGACGTAAATGAAAATTACTTTGATCCCAATCAGTTAAAGGAGTTTGGGTTCAGCGCGCGTGCGGCAGCAACCGAGAAACAACTAAATGAAGCACAATCAGTTTCGCATTTGTACGCAATGATCAGTCAAATTTTTCTGGATTTTGATCAGCAGTGGAATTTCTTTCTCTCGCCGATGGCGCTGTCGAATCCGATTGATTATGGAATTGACTGGCAGCTCATCGGCAACGATTGCTTAATCACTTATGTGGTTCCCGAAAGTGACGCAGCTAAACAAGGATTGGCAGGCGGTGAGCGAATTATCACCATCAACGGTTGGGTTCCCAACCGCAAAACTTTCAGCCCTATCGAACACGCGTTGTCTACAGCTTCACCGCAAGCTGTGTTGCGGATGCGCATCGCAGACTTGTCAGGCGAAGAAAAAGATATTGCAATCAAATCAAAGCGTCGGTTTGGCAAAGGTGTTATTGAATCAACCGACTGGGAGGGCTGGTATAAGAAGAACTCGCCAAAAACAAAATTGAAACATTTTGTTAAAGTTACAAATGATATTGGCGTATGGCGATTAGCATACTCGTCAGAGGTTTGGACAAATCCGGGCGATGCGTTGAAGTTCCAGTCACTGATTATTGATGCGCGAGGTTGTTGCCTTTTAGACGAGTTGCAACCGTTGAAAGCTATATTGCAAAAATTACTCCTCCGCGATGCCAAAATTGCAGATTTGAGAACCCGTAAAGGAATTAAACCGGTATTAGTGAAATCAGACAAGGAAAAAGCTTTTCAGGGCAAACTCATCGTGATCATTGACAGCCAGTCTTATTTGCTGGGCGAATTACTGGCGAAAACGCTACAACGCGAGCAACGGGCAACGGTCATTGGCGACCAGTCGAAAGGACACTTCCGACTAACGCAGGGCTTTGAACATGTCATCGAACGTGGGCCAGCAATCAGTCTGGTGTTTATGGGGTACGTCACACATAGCGAAATCTTAACCGCCGAAGGGCAGAGCCTTGAGAAAATTGGTGTGAAACCAGATGTGATCGTTTTACCTTCACCCACAGAGTTCCCCGCCCAAGACGACTCAGTGCTTGCTCGCGCCATTGAAATGCTAGGGGGGAAAATAACACCAAGTGAAGCAGGCAAATTATGGCCTCCTTATTTCCGAGTTTGGTAACACTGGGGCGTTGACTGCTACAGATTGCTGATTAGCTATCTGACTTGTTGGCTTTCTTCTCCTTCTTTCTTGGCTTAGGGCTTTCTTCCTCAAACTTCAAAATTCTCGTGGTCGAATCAGTCGCCGCAACCATCCGCAAGGTATCTTCAAGTTGAAACACGACACGTGTGCCGGAAGGTAAAAAGAGATTGCGCCGCGAGAAAACCAATCGGACGAGTCCGGCGGTGGCGGTGCTGAGTTCGTAAAGGGCACCGGTAACGGGCAAGCGATTAGCCAGGCTTGAGGTCCGCGAATCGAGGTTGCCGCCCGATGGGTCGTAATACATCGCCTGAGGGCGCGTGTTGCGCGTACCGGTTTTCGGTTCGCTCGCGTTTGCGAGAGGCTGAAAACGGGAGAGGCCACCAAACCGGGTGCTGCGTGGCGGTTCGTGGAACAACAATTCAAGGAACTGTCGTGCTGCCAATCGTAATAGGAACGCTCCCGGCAACCGTAACAACAATATCGGTTTTCGTGTTGTTCAAGTTTCGAGTACTCCGCAATGCCAGAGCCGCTGTGTGTGAATGCAGCGGGCGTGCCGTGTGAGTCCAGCGCATCTTCCGGCGATGTGAGTGATTGCATCCGAAAATCAACCGAGGCAGAACGGGCTGGTAGCCGCAACGCGAACGTCCGTTCTGCCTTATCAATGACAGTTAGGAAAGTGATCCCAATGAAACAACCATGGCTTTTCTGTTTGTTTCTGAGTGGAATCGTAACGATGCCGCTCTGGCTGATGCACGCGCAAACGCCCCAACGTGGCCAAACCGTGCGCATTCGCGTTGAGAACCTCATTACAAACAAGACTTTGGGTAAGCACCTCATCGTGTTGATTGTGAGGAATTCAAAATTGGGCAAGTAACGTATGGTGAGAGATATATTGTTGGAAAAAATGAATGAACAAAAACGGGAAATGAAATATGGGGAAAAAGGGGAAAGGCAATAAAACCGTAGTATGGTTCGCTTGCTTCCCCGTTTTCCCCTAGGCCCCCGTGGTTGGTTCGTTTGATTCTGCCCTGTCATTCTGCCCCTACCTTAACAGCCAAACGAAAGCAGTCTGCATACGGACGATAGCACGACGATTAGAGCAGGCGATAAGTGAGCCGATGGGTTGTTAACAGAGGGTAACTATCGCAAATTCCCCCTTGGATGGGAGTGGGAAAAACGCCAGTGGAAGAAAAGTAACTGTGCCGGTAATCTTTGATGACAACACGTCCCACACCACTGGTGAAAGTGATTTCAATGGTTGCTCTCCCGTGTGATTGCCGATAGTAAAGACCAGCACCATGAATAACTTCATACCCAGGCACGTTAGATAAGACGAGCTTTCTTCCTCCACCGCTCACGGCGTACCAGCGCGCACTGATGAGCGAATCCTCAGTGAATTTAATGAAAGAAAGTTTGCCTCTAAGGCTTGCTTGCGGATCCATCGAGATAGCGAGATCGGTTACTTGGCCATCGCGAATGCGCCCAAAGACGCTGCCAGTTACTGATCCACGTATCGCACCGCCGGTGGACGAAAAAGTGCCCGATCCGTTAGAGGTAAAGGACATATTAGGCGGAAGCCCTTGTGCCAAAGCCGCAGAGGCCACCACCGTCAAGAGAAACGTGCAAAGAAACAAGTGAACGAAACGCTGTGCAATGTTTTGTTTGAGTAACATGTGAAAGTCTCCTTTGAGAGTTCGTTAGATCGATTGAAAAATCGTTTTTGAATCTCAAGGTATTAGCAAAACAGCATCTTTGACAATTTAATTTCAAGATTTTTAAGTTGCGATAAATGCTTGTTTTGCGCCTAATATTGGGGAATGACGCGGCCAGTTCAAACTGCTGACAGACCGTGCCGCACTTCAGATGGCGCGTTGCCGTCTTCATACACTAGAGCGCATCATTCGCGGAAAAAGGCTCAACGATTCAAAAAAAAAATCAGGGAAATTCAGGAACTGACTGAAATGGCAGAAATGGCTGCGTCACCGGAACAATTTCAGCAACGAGCCTCACGCTTTTGCCGTCTGACAACCCACACTTAACCTTCCAAGTCATATTATTTGCCAAGTCGTATTATTTGGTTTTCGCCAGATTCAATTCCTTTTCCAATCCCGCCAATAGCCGATTAAGTTCAGCCAGTCGCGTTTGCTCGGCGCTTAACTCCTGTTTGAGTAGCGCTTCGCTTTGGGTTTGTTCCTGCATCACAAGGCGAATCTCGCCTGCTTCGGCGCGTGAGGTTTCGAGTTTTTGTTTGTGTGCGCCCAACGCCATCACTTCGCTGAGCCGTTCCTGTTGCCGCAGGCTTTCGCCTTGGGCTTTGATGGAAGTCTGGCGCAACTCGTTTAACGTTGTGTTAGCGAGGGTGTAACTGAAATTCTTGCTTCGTGAGTTGCGGACGCAATTGATGCCTTCGTCTTCTTCGCGCAAATTATCGCAGGTCACCGGTTTCGGATGTTTGCGCGTAATCCAAAATATGGTCGGAGTTTAGCCGCCACGTTTTATTGCACGTTGCCCATCTCAAGTTTCTTATCTGCTTTCTTCTCTTTCTTTTTCGGCTTAGGGCTTTCTTCCTCAAACTTCAAAATTCGCGTGGTCGAATCTGTAGCCGCGACCAATCGCAAAGTATCTTCAAGCTGAAACACGACACGTGTGCCCGAAGGCAAAAAGAGGTTGCGCCGCGAGAAAACCAATCGCACGAGTCCAGCGGTGGCGGTGGTGAGTTCGTAAAGAGCGCCGGTAACGGGCAAGCGATTTGCTAGGCTTGAGGTGCGGGAATCGAGGTTGCCGCCCGATGGGTCGTAATACATCGCCTGAGGGCGCGTGTTGCGCGTGCCAGTAATGCCTTCGTGTTTCTTTTTGCGGGTGAGAATCAGCGGCGTGCCGTTTTCTGGCGTTTGCACGTAATCAAGGTCGTGATCGAAGCTCACCCGCCAAGTCTTTTGGCACAAAGCCGGGTGCAAAGCCAAAGCGGCGGGCGTAGCGTCACACGAAAAGCCTTCGATGCCTTGTCCGATCAAAAAAGGATCGAGCCAGAGGACGGCTTCGCCCGGATGACCGAAGTAACTGCCGGGGCGCAACCCAGCTTTTAATCGCAAGCGCGTTTGCGCGGGCAAGAACGTCAGCCCTTTATCGGTTTTGAGAGGCTCGATCAATATGCCGGTGAGTTCGATGATGCGGCGTTTTTTGAGATCAGAGCTTAAGTATTTCGTCAGTTCGACTTCTAACAGCGGCGGATTGGCGAATTTAATTTCCAGCCGTTCGTGGGCTTCTGCGACTTTTTCCGCGACAAGGCGCGGACGTTTAGCTTCATCCGAATTATTCTCTTGTGCATGAATATTAATCGCACTAAGTAATAAAGCTATTACTAGTATGATTTGCCATTTACGAATAGCTTGCATGAGTTACTCCTAGAATTTATTTGACCTAAAAAAGCAGCCTCTTGGTGAGCAGCATGCGAGGCTGCGCATCAAGAGGCTGCGTGGGAAGCTTGAGCTGATCTGGCTATTACCGGCGTCCGATGGGTAAGCGGCGTTGGGCGAGACGATGGCCGTCGAGAGACAGCGCCGTCACGATTACGTCGTCAAAGCTCGGATTGGTGGGAACGCGATCAGTGAAACGAAATTCGCTATGCGCGATGATTTGACGCTGAAAGCCGTTAGCGGCGCGTACTTGCACGCAAATTGGGTATTGGTGTGCGCGTACGATCACTGTGAACTGTTCGCCGCGAGCTACTCGATCAACCGAGCCGCCGCCGATTGTTTGGCCACTGGCAGTGCGAAAGATGATGTCAGCCTGATTGGTGACAGGAGCCGCCGAAGCCGTAGGCGACAACAGCGCCGCCGTTTTGCTGGTCGAAGCCGAAATCAGGCTCAAAGCACAGACAAAAGCGGCGAACAGTGACAACGACATAAACAACGTTACGAATTTCTTGGTTGCGGTTTGCATAGTAATTTTCTCCATTGAGTTAAAGGGTCAGTGAATTTCCAAAGGATGAGTAACGACAACCGCGTTGATTGAGTTACTCTGTCCTGTTTTCACTAGGGTAAGCGCCGCTCCGCCAAAAACCGGCTCACAAAAAAGAAAAAAGATTTTTCACCCAGTCGTCTATCAATCAAATAAAAAACCGCAAATAAAAAACCGCAAACAAAAAACCGCAAACAAAAAACGTGGCGGCTTTCGATTAACTTGCCATTTCTCTATTCGATTGAACTAGGCCAATTTTTTCTGGTGAAAGATGAGCCACTATCAGCCCCGCGCGCGCTATAGCTAATGAACGGCCTGACCGAACTCGGTTGTGCTGCTGTTCTGAACCTGCACCCGTGGTGCGACGTGCTTGAGGTGCGTCCACCTCGACTTAACCGAAAAGGAGAAAAAAAGATGAGATCACTCAGAGAAGCGTTTTCGCATTTACCTCTGCGGTTTTATGGCTTGGCGTTTATCGGCGCAATGTTGCTGGCTGGAATTTTTTGGTCGCCGCAGCAAGCCGTTTACGGACAAAGCAATTTGCTAACGAACGGCGGCTTTGAACAAGGCCCAGCGGAATTGGCGCTCACCAGTGTGCCCGGCTGGATTGTCGAACGCGGTACGGTGGATGTCGCCATTAACCAACCGAACAATGGGCACTGGTTGCAGGCCGCCGAAGGCAGCAAGTCACTCGAATTGATCGGTACGCCCGGCGTGGCGCGCATTCGGCAAACGTTTAACACCGTGGCTGGGCAGCGTTATTCATTTACCGGCTGGGTTTCGCATCATTACGGCGTTGGTGAAGCGAGCGTGAATGTATTCATAAATAACGCACTGGCGGGCACGCTCTTTCACAACACGCCGAATACGCAAGGCGATATGAAATGGCAGCGTTTTCAGCTTCAGTTCACGGCCACCA
>JANNUY010000228.1:0-16646 GCA_031414155.1 Acidobacteriota bacterium | reverse complement strand
CACGTGTGGACGATCAACTCAACGATGGTTGTGAACACACGCTATGGCTATAACCGCTTCATTCGCGGCAACGATTCCAATCCGGGCAGTCGCGGTTTCGATTCGACCACGCTGGGTTTTCCGACGTATTTCAAAAACTTTCTTTCCGAAGACGCTCGCCGTTTTCCGCGTTTCGACATTTCTGGCTATCAGGGCAATGGCGTAGCCGGTGAGCTTCGTCCGACCGATACGCATGCGTTCAACTCGACGATGAATCACGTCGTCAGTAAGCACTCGCTGAAATACGGTATGGAGTTTCGTTCTTACCGTGAAAACAGCAAGTTTTTCGGCAACAACCAAACCGGACAATTTAATTTCGATTCAACCTGGGTGCGCGGCCCGTTAGACAACACCGCCGTGCCTACGCAATTGGGCTTTTCGTTTGCATCGTTCCTGTTGGGACTGCCGAGTTCCGGTTCGATCAACCAACCGGCGGATTACGCCGAGCAATCCGTGACGTGGGGCGTGTTTTTGCAGGACGACTGGAAGTTCAATCAACGACTGACCATTAACGTGGGTTTGCGTTGGGAATATGAAAACGCGCTGACCGAACGCTATAACAAGAGCGTGAGCGGTTTCGATTTTGCCGCTGCGCAACCGATTGAAGCGGCGGCGCGCACGGCTTATGCACGCAACCCTACGCCTGAAGTCGCGGCGGCGGCGTTCAACATTCGCGGCGGTTTGACCTTCGCGGGTGTGAACGGCAATTCGCGCGGGGTGTATGCCACGCCGAAGCGCAACTTCATGCCGCGCGCGGGCTTTGCTTACAAGCTCACTGACAACATGGTGGTGCGCGGTGGTTACGGCATCTTCTTCGGCTTTTTGGGACAGCGGCGGGGCGACGTAAACCAAATCGGGTTTTCGACGAATACGCCGTTTACGCCTTCGTTGAATAACGGCGTGACGTTTCTTGAAACGCTCTCGAATCCTTTCGCCGGGTTTCAAAACGGCTTGAACGTGGCGCGTGGCGCAGCCGATGGCGCGCAAACCTTTTTGGGCCAGGGCATCAGCTTTTATAACCAGCAACCGTTGTCGCCTTATCACCAGCGTTGGGAATTGAGTTTGCAACGCGAATTCAAGGGCTGGGTTGCCGAAGCGGCATATGTCGGCAATCGCGGTACGCACATCGAAACGGGACGCAACATCAACGCGCTGCCGTTGAGTTATCTCAGCACGGCGACAGTGCGCGACGACACACGCAACAACTATCTGGGTGCATTATTGCCGAACCCGTTTGTTGGCTTGATGCCGGCCAACGCGGGCGCAGGCTTTCGCGCGGCGACGATTGCGCGTTCGCAACTGCTGCGTCCGTTCCCACAATTCGGTGACATCAACACGTCCACCAACGAAGGCTATTCGTGGTTTCACTCGCTGCAAACCAGCATGAATCGGCGCTTCTCGAAAGGCTATACGCTGGGCTTTAACTACACTTGGTCGAAGTTTATGGAAGCTGTCGAGTTCCTGAATGCGGCTGATCCGGCTCCGCACGAAACGATTTCGGGTTCTGACCGTCCGCATCGTTTTTCGGCGAGCGGCATTTTCGAAATGCCTTTCGGCAAAGGCCGCAAGTGGGGCGCGAGTGTGAACAAGGCCCTCAGCTTGGGCATCAGCGGTTGGCAAGTGTCGGGCATCTATCAGTTGCAAAGCGGCGCACCGATTGGTTTCGGCAACGTCTTTTATTTCGGCGACCCCAAAGACATCGCCTTGCCGGGCGATCAGCAATCGGTGGCGCAATGGTTCAATACGAATGGGTTCGTCGCCTTGCGCACCGGCGCGACGGTGATTCGCAACACCGCCGGAACGCCAGTTTGGGTGAGTTTCAACGACCCGTGCAAAACGACCTATAACGCGACTTCGTGTGCGGGCACGCCGTTGGCAAACCCGACCGGATTCAATCGTGACGGAACGTTTCAACCCGCGAGTAACGTGCGGACGGCTCCGTTGCGCTTGCCGTTCCTGCGTTCCGACCAGATCAACAACATTGATCTTTCGATCATCAAGAAAACCGAGATTCTCGAAAACAAGAATCTCGAATTCCGTGCCGAATTCATCAATGCTTTTAACCATGTGCTGTTTCCCGGCCCGACGACTGGCGTAACGTCGGCAGCATTCGGTTCCATCGTAGCGAGCAATCAGGCCAATTACGCGCGCCGCGTGCAGTTGTCGCTGAGGTTCGTGTTTTAAGGCAATGGCAAAAGAATGGCGGCAAAGGAATACTATTCTTTTGCCGCCATTCTTTTGCCACATTTCTTTGGTCGCTAGGCAAACGTAAGACAAATGAAAGACCGTCGTGAATTTCTCAAGCTGAGTGTGACGGGCGCTCTGGTGTTGCCGGAGTTGCCCGTTTTGTCTTTTGCTCAGACTGACGTGTGGGCGCAAGTGCCGCAGATTTTGCGTCGCATCAAAGCGCCGGTGTTTGCCAAACGCGATTTCGTGCTTACGAAATTCGGTGCGACGGCAGGCAGCGATTGCACCGAAGCCTTTCGCAAAGCCATCGCCGCCTGCAACAAAGCCGGTGGCGGGCGCGTTGTTGTGCCGCCAGGCGAGTGGCTGACGGACGCAATTCATCTCAAGAGCAACGTCAATTTGCATGTGAATGAAGGCGCGACGGTCAAATTCAGCCGCGACACCAAAGCCTATTTGCCGTTGGTTTTTACGCGCTGGGAAGGCGTCGAGTTGATGAACTATTCGCCGTTCATTTACGCCTTTGAGCAGCGCAACATTGCTGTGACAGGCAAGGGTACGCTGGACGGCAACGCCGATTGCGCGAACTGGTGGCCGTGGAAGGGCCGCACCAATTGTGGGTGGAAAGCGGGCGAACCGCGTCAAGACAAAGCGCGCGATCAATTGATTGCGATGGGCGAAAAGAATGTGCCGGTCAGCGAACGTCTATTTGGCGAAGGCCATTATCTACGCCCCAATTTCATTCAACCTTACCGCTGTCAAAACGTGCTGATCGAAGGCGTCACGATCATCAATTCGCCAATGTGGGAAATCAATCCTGTGCTCTGCCGCAATGTGTCGGTGCTGGGAGTACGCATCAATACGCACGGGCCGAACAACGATGGTTGTGACCCGGAAAGCTGCACTGATGTCTTAATCAAGGATTGTTATTTCGACACGGGCGACGATTGCATTGCGATCAAGTCGGGGCGCAATGGCGATGGACGCCGCGTCAACGTACCGACGGAAAACGTCGTTATTCAAAATTGCGAAATGAAAGACGGCCATGGCGGCGTGACCATCGGCAGCGAAATTTCAGGCAGCGTGCGCAACGTGTTCGCCGAAAATTGCCGAATGGACAGCCCGCATCTCGAACGCGCTTTGCGGTTGAAAACCAATGCGGTGCGCGGCGGCACGCTTGAAAACATTCACATGCGCAACGTGCAAATCGGGCAAGTCAGCGACGCCGTCGTCTCGATTGATTTCACTTACGAAGAAGGCGCGAAAGGCGAGTTTATGCCTACGGTGCGCAATGTGAGCGTGCGGGATGTGACGAGCAAGCAAAGCAATTACGCGCTCTATCTGCGTGGTTTTGAGAAAGCGCCGATCACGAATGTGCGGCTTGAGAATTGTTCTTTTGAAAACGTAGCGCGCGCGAGTGTTTACGAATACGCTCACGATGTCGCGTTGAGCAATGTGAGGATCAACGGCGTCGCGCCGTTACGCTTGGCGCTCGTGGGCGATTCGACCGTGACTGAAGGTTCAGGCTGGGGCATCGGCTTCCGCGAACAATTTCGCGCTCAAGTCGAATGTCTCAACCTCGCACGCAACGGACGCAGTTCACGCAGCTTCATCGCCGAGGGACACTGGCAAAAAGTGTTAGCGCAAAAACCGGCTTACGTGTTGATTCAGTTCGGCCACAACGATCAACCGGGCAAGGGGCCTGAACGCGAGACTGACGCGGCGACGACGTATAAAGATTTTCTGCGCCGTTACGTTGACGAAGCGCGTGCGATCAATGCCAAGCCGGTGCTGGTGAGTTCACTGGCGCGGCGCAATTTCAAGGACGGTCAAGTTGCGACGGATGTGTTGACGACTTATGCGATGGCTGCGCGCGAAGTGGCGGCTGAGAAAAATGTGCCGTTGATTGATTTGAGCGCGTTGAGCATTGCGTTGCTCAATCAACTGGGCGCGACGAAAGCGGCGGAGTTCGATGTGAAAAACGCGGACGGTTCGCCTGACCGTACGCATCTGTCGCGCAAGGGCAGTCAGACCTTTGGCAAGTTGGTCGCGGCAGAGTTGGTCAAGCAAGTTCCTGAGTTGAGCGCGTTGTTTCGTTAGTGCCAAAGGCGAGCATCGAAGGGGAATTTTTCGGGTTTGCCAATCACGACGTGCGAAAAATCTTTGTGCTGCGGATTGAGCAGGTAATTGAATTCTTGCGGGACGAGAACGGATGGTACGGCTAAGGCGACCGTAGTTGCTTTGTGCAACCAATCTGAACCGAGTTCTTGCAAACTGGCGGGTGCAGGGTCTTGCTGCCAATCGGCAGGCAAATCAGCCGCCGTTAAAGTTGTGATTTTCAATCGCGCAGGAAGCTCGGCGGGAACGGCTACAAAATCCTGCGGAGGAATGGCGACACGGTGATGCACCAGCACTTCCAATACGGCAAGCGACAATGTGGCCGAGCAGTAAACCACCGGCAGGCCTTTATGGTTCCAGCGTCCGCCGTAAAGCCGCGCGCCTTCGCCATCGAAAGCAGAAGTGGCGAAACGTTGATGGCACAATCGCCAGACGCGCATCAACTATAGACTCCGTGTTCGATGCGACCGAGCAAGTCGCCGACTATTTGCGCGCCTTCGTCAGTGTCGAGCAGGGCGAGCGGCGTTTCAGAACCAAGCGTTGGTTGCGGTTCTTTCAGCCAGCGTTCGGTAGCGGCGATTGAACCGAATACTTCTTCGGCGCGCGCGCCCAGGCGGGCGATGCGATAGAGGCGATCCGATTCGCCTTTGTTGAGCCACTTTTGTTCGCGTCGCCGCGCCAATGTGCGGTCAGAGATGTCGAGCAATGATTGCAACTGCGACAGCGGAATTTGATAGCGGCTTTGCAAGGCTTCAAGCGCGGCGAATTTCAAGCCGTTGCGCACTCGCGGTTGCACCGAGCGTTGTGCCGTTGGCAGTTTGAGTCCTAGTGGCCGCGCGCCACCTAAAACATTGAGAATGCGTTCTTGTGTTGTCATCGCATTTCACTCCTTTCGTAAAGTGGCAGCAGTTTATTGCCAGATTTCAGAGACAGCAAGAGAATAAACACAAATTGTTTCAGGAGGTCGTATGAATCTATCATTCAGATTAACTCGGGTCAGTTTATTAGCCTTATGGCTGGTAAGCTTAGCTGGTTTGGCTTTCGCGCAAGACTATCGCGCCAAGATGCAAGGCCTGGTTTCAGACGCCAGCGGCGGCGCGATCCCGAACGCCAAAGTCATCCTGCGCAATAACGGCACGGGCGTCGAAGTCACGCGCGTGTCGAATGGCGAAGGGAACTTTAATTTCGATTTCGTCGAATCGGGCACTTACACCGTGCTGGTCGAAGCGACGGGTTTCAAGAAATTCGAGCAGCGCAACATCCTCGTGCAAAATCGCGGCGACCTGACCGTCAACGCCAAACTCGAAGTCGGCGGCGTCTCAGAAGTCATCACGATTCAAGACACGCCCGTCGCGGTGCAATTCAATTCATCGAGCGACACGACAACCGTGGGCAACGAGATCATCAGCCAGTTGCCGATTCGGGGACGCAATGCTTTCAACATCACTACGCTCGACCCGACGATCAACGGCGGCGAAAACGCCAACGGCGAAAATCGTCCTTATCATCACGCCTTTGCGAATGAATTCGACGCGGGCGGCGGAACGAACCGCGCCAACGACATTCAACTTGATGGCGTACCACTCACGTCGAGTTACAAGACTTCTTACACGCCTTCGATTGAAGCCGTGCAGGAAGTGTCGTTTCAAAAGAACGCGGTGGATTCTGAGTATGGTTAAAGCGCGGGCGGCATCGTCACGCTGAATATGAAATCGGGTACGAACAACTGGCACGGTTCGGGTTACATCCACAATCGCAATCCGAAATTGAATGCGTTCGGCGACCCCACATTTGTGCGCACTGCGGGCGCTGATGAGACGATCAATCGCGGTACGAATCTCAAAATGTATGGCGGCACGATTGGCGGCCCCATCGTAAAGAAAAAAGTTTTCTTTTTCAGTTCGTATGAATACTGGGACGATCAGCGTCCGATCTCGGTGAAACTCACCTTGCCAACGGCGCTCGAACGGCGCGGCGATTTCAGCCAATCATTTCGCACTTGTCGTCCGACGGCGACTGGGCCTTTCACGCAATGTGCGCGGACGGTCTTCGATCCATTCACGGCGACCGGCACGGGCGGCATACGCACTGCGTTTGCAGGCAATATCGTTCCGACGAATCGTTTTGATGCGACTGCCATTAAATTGCTGGCCGAAGTGCCGCTGCCTAATTTGCCCGGCAGCGATCTCAACTGGCAGGGTTCCAAAATTGAAAACGTAGCTTATTGGAATCTCTCGAACCGCGTAGATTGGAACGTCAACGAGAAGCTCAAAGCCTTTGTGCGTTACGGCCACATGAAAACCTCGTTGCTCGAAGCGCCGCCCGACGGCACGACCGGCAAACTGTTTCCGATCACGGGCAGCAACCGCAACGGCATCAGCATCGCGGCAGACTCGGTCTATACAATCTCGGCTTCGAAAGTGCTGAACCTGCGCGGCAACTTCCATCGCCTCACTGATGAAGCCGCCGTGCCGACGGCTTTGTTGGGCGCGGATGGTCTGTCGAATCTCTGGCCGAATAATCCGTGGTATTCGTCGTTGCTCACGCGCGATACGATTTATTACCCCGCCGTAGACGTGCCGACCGGCGGCACTGCCAATCGTTTAGGGCGTGGTGGACGCGAATTCTGGCAACGTCCGCAAGGTTGGGGCGGGTCGGCGCGCATGAACTGGTATATCAGAAACCATCAAGTCAAGTTCGGTGGCGAGGTGCGCATTGATAAAGGCAAAGGCGCGCGCTTTGAGCCGATCAATTTGAACTTCCGGCAAAACCTTACGACGGGCACGAATACGAATGCCGACTTGAATAACACCGGCCACGAATGGGCTACGTTTTTGTTGGGCGCGATAGACAACAACACCAGCGGTCGCCGCGTACCGGTGCAGGAAGTCGTGACGAAAGGTTATGCGTCTTACATTCAGGATGATTTCAAAGTGAATCAGCGGCTGACGCTTAACCTAGGTTTGCGTTGGGAATATGAACCCGGCCCGGTTGATCGCCAGAACCGTTTATCGCAGCGGCTTGATTTGACCAGCCCGATTCCTGAATTCGGTACGACGCCGCCCGTGATTCCGGCGTCGGTCTTGGCGCTCGAAGCGGCGAAAGGTTACAAGCCGATTTTTAATGGCGCATGGATTTTCACCGATGCCAACAATCGTAATGCGTGGTCGCGTCAGGCGTTGAATCTGTTGCCGCGCATCGGCGGAGCCTTCAAGTTGGATGAAAAGTCGGTGATTCGTTTTGGCTGGGCGCGTTATATGACGCCGTCTTCAACCGTACGCGATCCGCTCGGCGATTTCGTCAATCAATACACGGGCTATTCGACGATCACTAGCGCACTGGGCGCGCTCAACGGCGTACCGCTCGCGGTCGTTTCAAACCCGTTCCCCGGTACGGCAACGCCGGCGGGAACTTCGGGTGTCAATACGTCGAATCCGATTCAGTTACCGACTGAAAAAGCGTTGGGACGTTATACCAATCTGGGCAATGCAGTGAGTCTCGACCAATATAATTTGGTGCCGCAAAACAACGACCGCTTCAGTCTTTCTTATCAGCGCGAAGTGTGGAGCCGCACCATCGTGAGCTTCGATTTCTTTTTCAACAACGGCAACAATTTGCCTTACAGCATAGACCTCAACATGGCTGACCCGAACATTCTGTATGAGCAACCACGCTCGGTCACGAATGCGACGGTGGCGAATCCATTCAGAAATTATTTGACTCCTGCCGTTTTCCCCGGCGCGTTGCGCAACGGCGCAGCGACGGTGACAGTGGCTTCGTTATTGCGGCCTTATCCGCAATACGGCGCGATCACGCAAACCAATACGGCGGGCCGAAAAAATCACGTTCAATCTTACAAGTTGCAAGCGCAGCGGCCTTTTTCTAAGGGCTTGAGCTTGCTGGTGAATTACGCTTATCAACGCGAAGCGACGACGGAATTCTTTGACGACCGCGCGCAATTCGCCCGCGACCTGACGTGGCGTAATTCGTCTTCGGCGCGGCATCGCTTCAATCACGCACTGACGTGGCAACTGCCCATTGGCAAAGGCCGCTGGCTCTTGAGTGATGCGCCGAAAGCCGTAGACATGACGCTGGGCGGCTGGCAACTGACGACAACCAATCGTTGGTATTCAGGCCGTTTGCTGCAATTCGGGCAAAACCTGATCGTATCGGGCAACCCCAAAGTTGATAACCCAACTTTTGACCGTTGGTTTGACACTTCGGTATTTGCGCGCATCCCGACGGGTACGAATGCCGACCCGGCCAGCACGGCGCGCACTAACCCGTATAACTATGACGGCTTGATCGGGCCTGGCACTTCACAAACTGATATGACACTTAGCAAGTCGTTCAAGCTGACCGAACGCTTCAAGTTCGAAGTGCGTGCTGAGGCTTATAATGCCTTCAATCATCTCAATTGGGACAACCCGATTGTGGATCAAACCAACGCCAATTTCGGCAAGGTTATCAACCGGCGCCCGGGTTATATCGGGCGCGAAATTCAGTATGGCTTTAAGCTGTCGTTCTAAATCGGTTGTCAGTTTTCGGTTGCCGGTTGTCGGTTTATGCACCGGCAACCGGCTGCTTCTTTTTCACACAGGAGGATTCAATATGACTCTCAAGTTCGTTAAACGCTGTTTGCCGTTGGTGGCGTTGGCCGTCGCGTTCGCCACCAACAGCGCGGTTAATTCGCAAGAAGACAAGCCTGCCGAACAAGTCAGGAAAAACGTTCAGGCGCTCAAAGGTCTGCCTGATTCGCAATTTATGCCGCTGATGAATTATTTCAACGCTTCGCTAGGCGTGCGCTGCAATTTCTGCCATACGATGAAAGATGGGCATCTTGATTTCGCTAGCGACGAACACGAACACAAAGGCATTGCGCGCCAGATGATTAAGATGGTGCAAGACACCAACAAGAACAGCTTCGCGGGCAAAAACGAAATCGCGTGTTTCACTTGCCATCAGGGCCGACCGATTCCGGCGGCTGCGCCGGTATTCCCTTTGGCCGCGCCAATGGGAGCGCCACCGGGTGGGCCGCGTCCACCTGCTGCTGCGGGAGCCGCGCCGGTTGCGCCTCCAACTCCACCTGCTGCGCCGCCTACGGCTGAATCAGTGTGGGATAAATATGTCGCAGCAGTCGGCGGCAAAGAGGCTGCGGCCAAGCTGAAAACGCGCACGTTGCTGGGTACGTTCACCAATGGCAACAACCAAACCATGAAAGGCGAAGTGAAATTTGCCGCGCCTGGAAAGTTGATGACCACGATGACGATGACGAACGCTGAAGGGCAAACAGTTGAGAACGTTCTGGCGACGGATGGCACGACGGGTTTTGCCAAAAACGCTGGCGGACTTCGCGCGTTGAACCCCGTTCAGTTGAACGATCTCAAGGCGTTGGCCGACGTGTTGAACGCGGTGAAGTTGAGCGACCCATTGCCCAAACTCTCTAATGGACGCGGCATGCGCATCAATGATCGTCCGACGACTGTGATTCGCTTTGAGCAGAATGGTTTACGCACGATGCTGCTGTTCGATGCCGAAACCGGATTGCTGGTGCGGCGGATTGATACGATGCCCACCGTTCTTGGCGCGATTCCGAAGAAATACGACTTTGAGGATTACAAAGAAGTGGATGGAGTGAAACTGCCGATGACGGTGCGCGTCTATTCCGTAGAAGGTGCTAGCACTGGCGTCTGGAAGTTTACCGAAGTGAAACACAACGTTTCGCTTGATGGCGTGAAGTTCACGCAATAAATCCAATGTTTGGTATGACAGGTTATTAACCTGTCATACCCATTTTCAGAGGAGCAACGCTATGAAATGGGATGAGTTGAAATATGACCGCCGCCTGTTTTTGGGTCAGGCGATGGCAAGCGCCGCCGCGTTATATGCGCCCGGCGTATTTGCTGAGCAAGTGCAACAGACTCCACGTCAAACCGAAGGGCCGTTTTATCCGACCAAGCTGCCGCTCGATACTGACAACGATTTGCTTGTCATCAACGACAAACTTACGGCTGCCGTCGGAGCCATTACGCATCTGACCGGTCGCGTCGTGAATCTGAAAGGCGAACCCATTCGCAACGCCGTCGTAGAAATTTGGCAATGCGATAACAATGGCAAATACATTCATCCGGGCGACAACAACAAGGTGACTCCTGATTTGAATTTTCAAGGCTTCGGACGTTTCGTCACCGGTTCGACGGGCGAATATTACTTCCGCACGATCAAGCCTGTGCCTTATCCCGGACGCACACCGCACATTCATTACGCGATCAAGCAGGGCGACAAGCGGATGCTGACGACGCAACTTTACATCAAGGGCTTCGCGCAAAACGCGAACGACGGCATCTATCGCGGACTCGGTGCTAAACAGCCTCTGGTCACAACCGATTTCGTGCCGCTCAAAGGCTCGACGGTCGGCGAACTCACGGCACATTTTGAGATCGTGTTGGGAGCTACACCTGAAGACCCGAAAGAAGACAGGATGCGTGGGCCGGGTGGCCCAGGTGGGCCTCCGCGTGGGCCGGGCGGCCCGCGTCGGCCAGATGGGCCGGGTGGTTCTGGTCGTCCTACGGGGCAACGGGGTTAAGCCGAAATTTTAATAGGCAGGCACGGTACGCGATGAGTGCCGTGCCTTTTTCAATGACCAGGTAAAATGCGACGGCAATATCACTCAAGTTCGGTAAATGGCCGCCGCCTGATTGGGACGTACATCTCCTGATCGAACTGAGCGGCGACGTTGCCGCACTGAAAGATTCACTCAAAAGAAAATTACGTTAAGGATTTGCAATGCCTCGTACTCGAAATTTGTTTTATCCAGTATTCATCTTGTTCTGCCTCGCAATCTCACCAGCACTAACTAACTCTCAAGAAGATTACTCGGCCTCAATCAAGGCCTGGAATCAACCGCAAAAACCCTTTCAGATCATCGGCAATATCTATTACGTCGGCACGAGTCAACTGGCGTGTTTCGTCATTAAGACCAATGCAGGCTTGATTTTGCTCGACACCGCGCTTGAACAATCTGCGCCGCAGGTGCGCGCCAATATCGAAGCGCTGGGTTTCAAGCTGAAAGACATCAAGATTATTTTGTCGAGCCACGCGCATTTCGATCACGTCGCCGGACACGCCGCAATGCAAGCAGCGACTGGCGCGCGGGTTTATGCGACCAAAGCCGATGCTGAAATTTTAGAAAGCGGTGGACAGAAAGGCTTTCATCCGCTCAAGCCCTATTACCCGCCCGTTAAAATAAACAAGTTGCTCACCGATGGCGAGGTCGTTCGTTTAGGCGACACATCTATGAAAGCGCATCTGATGGCGGGTCACACCGAAGGCAGCACGGCGTGGACAATGACGACCGAATCGGACGGCCAAAAATATAATGTAGTGTTCACGGCCAGCATGTCCATCAATCCGGGCGTGAAGATGGTCAACAACCCAACGTGGGCAGGTGTCGCGGAGGCTTACGCGCAATCGTTCGCCAAGCTGAAAGCCTTGCCGTGCGATGTGTTTCTAGGGCCGCACGCGCCGTTCTTTGCTATGGAAGAAAAAGTAAAAAGACTGGGTACGCAACCGAATCCATTTATTGATTCGCAAGGCTTTCGTAATTTCATTGCGAGCAATGAGAAAGCCTATAACGAACAGTTGCAGCGCGAGCGAAACGAGAAATAACTTTTTCGCCACGGCGCACAAAAAATAGTTATCCGCATTCACTAATTGTTCGACTACTACCACCACATAACCATTATCCAAAGAGGAGAAACTCACTATGAAACTTAGAAACATTGGTTTAGCAAGCGGGCTGTTGTTCGCACTCTGGACTGTGGCCCTAGCCGCAGGCGTTGACGGCAAATGGGTCGGGCAAGTGCCCGGACGCGATGGCGCGATGCAAGAAACCGTCATCAACTTAAAAGCCGAAGGCGATAAACTATCGGGTACCATATCGGGTCGTCAGGGCGACACAGCGATTTCGGACGGCACGATCAAAGGCGATGACGTATCGTTCAAAGTTGTGCGTGAATTTAATGGCAACAAATTCACGATGGCTTATAAAGGCAAATTGGCGGGCGACGAAATCAAATTCACCCGCACGTTTGAAGGCGAAGCCCCCGGCGGCCAAGCGCCTCCGCCGTTAGAGTTCACGGCGAAACGGGCGAAATAGTTGCGTGCGATCTTTGCCTGAATTAAACGCAGCGGCAGTGGCACAAGAAGATGACAGCTTGCGCCACTGCTGTTAATCAGAATCTTGAAAGGATTCGAATCATGAAACGTTTACCCAATTTTACGCTTACCGTTTTGTCAGTCTTCGTGTGGACCAGCGTCGCGGTCTTCACGCAACAAACGCCGCGCCAACTCACACCCGAACAACAGGCGGCACTGGCGGCGCAACAGGCAGCCACCAAAGCCGATCATCAGCGCATGATCGACTTGTTGGGCATCAAATCATTACGGCAAGGCGCCAGCGGCAGCAATCCGCAAGCGCCCAACGCGGCGAATTACGACGAAGCGAAAGTGATGACCTATCCGCCCTTGCCTGATCCGTTGAAGTTCAAGAACGGCAAGCAGGTGACTTCAGCCAAGCAATGGTGGAATCAGCGGCGCGCCGAGATCGTCGAAGATTTCGACCGCGAGATGTATGGCCGCGCGCCAAAAGTTACGCCGAAGGTGAAATGGGAAGTGACGGGTACGACAAACGAAACGAAATACGACACGCCCGTCATCGTCAAACAACTCGTCGGCCATGTAGACAATTCGTCTTATCCACAAGTGACCGTCAACATCCAGCTCACGTTGACGACGCCCGCCAATGCGAAAGGGCCGGTGCCAGTGATGATGGAATTTGGTTTTGGTCAATTACCGCCGCGTCCGGCCAATGCGCCGCCGCCCAATGCGCCACGGCTTGGTGATCCGGTTGGGCTTCCGCCAGCCTCATCTCCGTGGCAGCAACAAGTGTTGGCGAAAGGTTGGGGTTACGCGACGCTGGTTCCCAATAGCATTCAAGCTGACAACGGCGCAGGGCTGACGGCGGGCATCATCGGCCTCGTCAATAAAGGTCAGCCGCGCAAGGCGGATGACTGGGGCGCGTTGCGCGCGTGGGCGTGGGGCGCGAGCCGTGCGATTGATTATTTCGAGACTGACAAAGCCGTAAACGCCAAACAAGTCGCGCTCGAAGGCCACTCGCGTTACGGCAAAGCGACACTGGTGGCAATGGCTTACGAACCGCGCTTGGCCGTGGCATTCGTCAGTTCTTCAGGTGCGGGCGGCGCGAAAATTCATCGCCGCAATAATTACGGCGAGATGGTTGAGAACGTCGCCGCGCCCAGTGAATATCATTGGATGGCAGGGAACTATATGAAATACGCCGGGCCGCTGACGGCGAATGACTTGCCCGTAGACGCGCATGAACTCGTTGCGTTATGCGCGCCGCGCCCCGTGTTTATTAGTTCCGGTGCAGTGAATGGCGACGGCTGGGTAGACGCTAAAGGCATGTTCCTTGCGGGAGCGCACGCCGGGCCGGTTTATAAATTGCTCGGCAAAAAACCGATGGCGACGATGGAATTTCCACCCATCGAAACTTTTCTCGATGGCGATGTTTCATTTCGCCAACACACGGCGGGACACACGCCGGGGCCGAACTGGCCTACGTTTCTTACGTTTGCGAGTCGGTATTTCAAATAGGCAGTATGGGAAAGGTGCGCTCACGCTCCCCATACTGCCCTCTGCCCTCCGTAACATGAAGATCAAAATCATTCTAATAACCGTTGCCTTATGTGTTTGTGTCGCTGTGGTAAACGCGCAAACTCTCTCACCCAATCCCGTAGACGATTTCACCGGCAAGCCGCGCGTCGTCATCCTCACCGACATGGGCAACGAACCGGACGATCAAATGTCGTTCGTGCGGTTGTTGCTTTATGCCAACGAGATTGATTTTGAAGGGTTGGTTGCCACGACTTCGACGTGGCAAAAAAACAAAGTCCAGCCTGAAGTGATGAAAAAGATTGTAGCGGCTTATGGGGAAGTCCGTCCGAACTTGCTCAAGCACGTAAGCGGCTGGCCCGAAGCCGCCGCGCTTGATGCGTTAGTCGTGTCAGGCCAGACCGCCTATGGCATGGCGGCGACTGGCGCAGACAAATTGTCGCCGGGCGCAGAGTTGATTATTCGCGCGGCTGATAAAATCGATCCGCGTCCGGTGTGGGTGTCGCTGTGGGGCGGGGCGAATACATTGGCGCAGGCGTTGATTCACGTACGCGCGACTCGTTCGATGGCTGAAGTAGAAAAATTCGTTGGCAGGTTGCGCGTTTATACGATCTCAGACCAAGACGATGCCGGGCCGTGGATTCGCCGCGAGTTTCCCAGCTTGCATTACATCGGCAAACCCAGCAGTCCCGATGGTGGCGAATACGGTCAAGCCACGTGGACGGGCATCAGCGGCGATGTTTATTACCTGAACGGGCAAGGTGCAGACGGCACAACTGTCACGAATGAATGGCTCGAAACCAACATTCGCGCGAAAGGGCCGCTGGGCAAGCTCTATCCGAAGTTTGCATTTATTATGGAAGGCGATACGCCAGCCTATTTGTTTTTGACCAGCAACGGTTTGAACAGTTTTCGTCACGCGAGTTGGGGCGGTTGGGGAGGCCGATACACCTGGCGGCAACCTTATGGCGAGACGCGCCCGCTGTGGACGCAAGGCGGTGACGCTTTTCCTCGCATCAATTCGCGTGACGCTGTCACAGGCATTGATGGCAAAACCTATCTTTCCGATCAGGCTACGATCTGGCGCTGGCGCACGGCCTTTCAACACGAATTCGCCGCGCGCATGGATTGGACGATCAAGCCTTTCAATCAAGCGAATCACAATCCGCAACTCGTGGTGAACGGCAAAGGCGGAACCGAAGTCATCACCCTCGATGCAGAAGTCGGCAAACCTCTGACGCTTGATGCTGAAAGCAGCAAAGACCCTGACGGCCACAAGCTCACTTATCAGTGGTTTCACTATGAAGAGGCGGGCAACGTCAGCAGAAACACCAACATGGCAGCCATCACGATTGCGCAGGGCAATATGGCAAAGGCGACGGTTACGCCAACGGCTGCTTGCCGCCCACAGTGGTTGCCGATGAATCGGCCTTGTCCTTCAGGCATAGCCCATATCATTCTGGCCGTCACTGATAACGGCACACCGGCGCTGACTGCTTATCGGCGCGTGATTCTCAATGTGAAAAGCGCAGGGAAGTAACAACTATGAAATTTCATCGTTTGCTCTTGGCTGTTTGTCTTGCTTGCTTAACAAGCTTTGTTCACGCGGCTGATGCGACCGTAGCGCCCAACGGCGACGGACAATTCAAATCCATTCACGATGCGATTATGGCTGCGCCGCAAGGCTTGCCGAGCGCCGAGCGTCCGTGGGTGATTGCGGTCAAGCCCGGCGTTTATCGAGAACTGATTTACGTGCAACGCGAACGCCGCTTCATCAAGCTGGTCGGTGAAGATGCCGCGACCACGATCATCACGATGAATTTGCACGCGAACCTGCCCGGCCTCGACGGCAAGACTATCGGTACGTTTCGCACGCCGACCGTGCAAGTGGACGGAGATGGATTTTCGGCAGAGAACATCACGTTTGAAAATTCCGCTGGCCCGGTCGGCCAAGCCCTCGCCTTGCGCGTAGACGCCGATCAAGTCGCCTTCAAAAACTGCCGCTTCCTCGGTTGGCAAGACACGATCTTCCTCAATCGCGGGCGGCAGTATTTCGAGAATTGCTACATTGCGGGTCACGTAGATTTTATCTTCGGCGGTTCGACCGCGTGGTTTGAACGTTGCCACATTCATGTGTTGAAAGACGGATACATCACGGCGGCTTCGACGCCCGAACAGCAGGCTTATGGCTTTGTGTTTGCCAACAGCAAGATCACGGGCGAGCCGAATGTGAAAATTTATTTGGGCAGGCCGTGGCGCGGCTTTGCGCATACGGTGTTTCTCAATACTGATATGTCAGAAAACGTGCGCGCGGAAGGCTGGCACAACTGGACGGGGCCGGAACGCGAGAAGACGGCGCGTTACAGCGAATTCAATTCGACGGGCGCGGGCGCGAATGACGCGGCGCGCGTGAAGTGGTTGCGCAAGTTAAATGAGGTTGACGTTAAAGCGTTGACGGCTAAAACGGTTTTAGCTGGTTGGGAACCAGATTTCAGCTACAAGCTTCCTCCAATTATCAGGGCAGTTAAGCCTTATTCAATGACACCATTGAAAGGCCGCGTTAAGACCGACATCGAATACGCGCAAGCGGGCGGCGAGAGTTTGAAACTCGA
>JANNUY010000227.1:0-1408 GCA_031414155.1 Acidobacteriota bacterium | reverse complement strand
CGTAATCATCCGAAACATTTTCGAATCGAGCTTGTTGCAGCCCTTTTGAATCTCGTAACCCGCGCAGTTCCAAGCCAGCGGTTTTTGAAAGATGCCGTCCGGCACGTTCGGGTGTTTATCGTAATTACCCGACACGCCCATCATCCGCTCCATCCGGTCGTAATGCGGCGCGAGGTCTTCATACTTAATCGGCCACGTAGCGAAGTCATACGTGCTGTTGCGCCAACTCAAGCCCGCCCACAGCAATGTCTTGCCACCTACGGCTTTCGACAAGAAGTGATCGAAGCGTTGGTAATTCCCTTCCTTGGTGAACGGCTCTTTCGTGCGATCAACTTGCAAGTGCTTGCGCGGATCCCAGCCCTTGCCATTTTTCGGCAATTCATATGGCATCGTATGGCTGTAAAAATCCTTTTGCGGCTCAACCCACTTCCCCGCTTCGAGTACGACGACCGAAGCGCCGCGTTCGGCGAGTTGCATGGCGACGACGCCACCGGCAGCGCCAGAGCCGACGACGCACACGTCATAGATGGGAGTTTTTTGAGTTTGCATAAGGTCTCCGTTCAATAAAGGCTACTGCTTACTGCTACGAATCTTTTTGACCGCCGCCACCGCTTCGCGCGCCAATTCTTCAATCGCATCGAACTCACCTGCGTTGATAAGTTGCGGCTTGACCATCCAACTGCCACCGCAGGCTACGACTTGCGGAATTGCCAGATAGCTGCCGATGTTGTTGAGGTCAATGCCGCCCGTCGGCATAAAGCGTACGTGGTGATAAGGCGCGCAAACGGCTTGCAAAAACTTGACGCCGCCCGCTTGCTCGGCAGGGAAGAACTTGAGTACTTCAGCGCCGTGGCTCAAGGCCATTTCGATTTCTGACGGAGTGCATACGCCAGGATAAATCGGCACACCGCGTGTGACGCAATGCGCGACGACCGTTGGATTCGTGCCCGGCGAGACGATGAATTCTGCGCCGTTCGCCAGCGCGATGTCGGCTTGTTCGACCGAAAGCACTGTGCCTGCGCCGACGAGCAAGTCTGGTACGTGCTGGCGAATCAGCTTGATTGATTCCGCCGCCGCCGCAGTGCGAAACGTGATTTCTGCGCAGGGCAGTCCGCCCGCGAGCAAGGCTTGCGCGAGCGGTACGGCGCTTTCGGCTTTTTGAATGCTTACGACAGGGACGATGCCGATGGCGGCGAGACGTTCAGTAATACTCATAGAAGTTTTACTCGTACTGGTGAAGGCTTTGCGCCATCGTGCTGCCAGCCGCTAATCGCCGCTGCCGCGCCGTGTGGTGTTGGGCGCTTCGCTCAACGTGACGCTGACGGTTTGTTTGCGTCCGCCGCGATAGAGTTCGACTTTAACCGTATCGCCGATGTTTTTAGTGTTCATCACGCGGTCGAGGTCGTCG
>JANNUY010000226.1:0-10080 GCA_031414155.1 Acidobacteriota bacterium | reverse complement strand
TGACCGTCATCGGATAGTTTCGCTGCGAAACCGATGCTTTAGCCATTGGGTGTCTCCTAAAAAAGAAAAAGGATGAGCTTCGTGAATGGTCGTCATCTTAAAGCAGAATGCCTGCTTGCGCCATTCGCGCGCTCATCCAGTCGGTGGTTCCACCGGGGGAAACGTTTCGGTTATTTGCTTGAACGCATAAACGGCAATTGCGTCGCCAAATCGAGCCAGCGTTTTTGCACTTCGACGTAATTCGTCACAGCTTGTTGCGCAAAATCGGCCAGCGCGGCGGCAGGCGAATTGTCGTCGAGATTCAAGCCGTCTTTCATCGCCTGAATCGCTTGCGCGTTCGATTGCGCGGCGAAATCCAGCCATTGCGTTTGCGCCTTGATGACTGTGTCCATGCCTTGCCCCATCGTGTCCATTACTACATTCGGCATCATCCCTATCGCGTCTGCTGCCATATTGGTCGGATTGAAACTCACGCCATCACGCAAGGCTTCGAACATCTGGCCGGTTTGTTGCGAAGCGATTTCTGACCAGCGTTTTTGCGCTTCGACAAAGCCTTCGTAACCCTGGCGCGCCCAGTCACCCAACGCGGGGGTGGGAGCCGTGCGATAAAAATTCATGCCTTCTTCGATGGCTTTCATCGTCAGCGCATTTTGCTGTTGCGTAATCTCGATCCAGTTCTTTTGTGCGGTCACGAGATGCTCGACGACTTGCGCCGCCCACTCAGTCGCTTGCTGCGTCGTGTCTTTAGGCGCGTTATGGTTGGTTTTATTGTCAGCGTTTGGCGCATTAGGCGCTTTCGCTTTGGTTTCTTTGGTATTGGTGGTCGCTTTTGCTTTGGTTGCCATGATTGTCGTCCTTTTCTGAATTACGTTTTGATAATGCTTGCCCGGTCAACTCTTTCCCGGCTCCTTCAACGATGCGCACTATAATCACGAGAGTCGGGATCGTCAAGTGTTTATTTCGCAAATGCGAAATAAATTTTCAAAAGGCAAAATCCCGCACTATAAAGGCAAATGTGAGGCATTGCGTGCATTTCTAAGCGAATCTCTTTTCATTTGTTCGCATTTGCAAAAGCTGCTATAACACCTCACAGAAAGCGTAAAGGCGCTCTATTTAGAAAGGAACGACCAGCAAGATGCCACGAAAAGCTACGAAAAAGACTGCACCATCCGCAAAAGCCGAGACGCCCAATGACCCAACCGCGCCCGATTGCGTCATCATCAAACGCTACGGCAACCGGCGGCTTTATAACACCGAGACGAAAGGTTACGTCACCTATCAGGACATCATCGCCATTGTGCGCAGCGGTTACGACGTGCGTGTGGTGGATTCCGCCAGCGACGAAGACGTGACGAAAGCCGTATTGATTCAGGCGATCTTAGAAGAAGAGAAGAATCAGAAAAACCTGTTGCCCTTGCCGTTCCTCTTTCAGTTGCTGCGTTCGGAAGACGGCGCGGCGAAGGATTTTTTCAGCAACTATCTGGCGAGCAGTTTCGAGGCTTATCTGAAAACGAAGGAAGAGTTTGACCGGCGGTTTCGCGGCTTTCTGGAAATGAGCGCCAACGCGCCGCAAATGTGGGATAAGTTCATCCCCGGGGCTGAGGCGATGAAAGACCTGTGGGGGATAAATCCCAAAAGCAAAAAATAGCCATCTCGCACTTGCACAAATTAGCTGGCAAACGTGTCTTCGCTCTTTTGTTTCAAGTGCGTAGCGATGGCGCGCAACACGTCCATCGTCGTGATAATGCCGCGAATTTGGACGCCTTCGGCCACGACGACGCGATGGATGCGGCGGTTATACATTAGTTCGCAAACGCGTTGCATCGTGTCGGTCGGCGCGACTGTCACGGCATTGCTGGTCATCACCTGCCCCGCCATCGAAGGCGACCATGCGCCGATGCTGGTCGTTTTGCGAATGATGTCAGACTCTGACAACACGCCCCGCAATTCACCCGCTGCGTTGACGACCGGCACGCCGGTGATTCTTTTTTCTTTGAATAAGGCTGCGACTTCCTTGAGCGACGTGTCTTCACGAACCGTTAAAACATCACTCACCATCACATCCGCAGCATAAAGCGTCATAAGTCAGTCTCCTATTTAACGTACTCTTCAAAACGAAATCGGCATCGGCATAAAGCACAGCACGAACACCAGCAATCCAATCAATGCCACCAGCCAGCGCGCCAGACCGAGCGGTTCTGTTTCATCCAGCACGGGCGGATGACCTACGCGCATCATGATCGTCAGCAATCCGGCGTAAACAAACCAACCCAGCCAGCCGCCGGTTTGGTAAGAATAAAACGCGAGCGCCAATACGCTCAGATACATCGTGAGCGCGATGACGCGATGGCCGCGCGCTCCAAATAAAGCATAAACCACATGTCCGCCGTCGAGTTGGCCTACGGGCATGAGATTGAGCGCGGTCATCAGCAATCCGAACCAGGCCGAAAACCAAATCGCGCTCGCGTCTAAATGCGGTGGCAGGTGAAACAGGTAAATGAAAAACTTGAAAAGCAGCGGGTCGTTAAACGTAATCACCTCGCCATCGCCAATCGTAGGCGCAGCGCCTGCGGCAAAATAATGCGCGGCAGCGGCGACGGGCAAAGCGAAAACGAAACCCGCGAGCGGCCCAGCGATGCCGATGTCGAAGAGCGCGCGGCGCGAAGGAATCGGCGACTTGATTTTGATGAACGCGCCGAATGTGCCGATGGGCGGCAAGGGCGACGGGATGAAAAAGGGCAACGTAGCGTCTACGTCATACCAACGACACGCGATGTAATGGCCGAGTTCGTGCGAGCCGATAATCATCAGCAGCGCAAACGAATACAACATGCCTTGCGTCAGATCGCCATTCGCCAACAGCCAGCCCATCGCCGTCGTCGTCAACGCCGTCAAACCGAGCAGAAACAAATGCCAGAGCATTCGTCCGAAACTTATGCCTTGCCGCACCGGTGCGACAATTTCCGGCAGGCGCTGCACGACGGTGTAACGCGGCGGTTCGGGCAAAGCGCGTGGCGGGTATTCGGTCACAGGCAATTGGGGCAATTGGGGCAATTGGGGCGGATAGGGATACAGTTCGCTCATGCGTTATTTTTTGAAAAGTTTATCGAAGGCGTCTTTGGCGTCTTCGCGTTTGTTGCCGCTTTTGTCGCCTTTGAATAATTTATCGAACCCGCCGCGCGCGTTATCGGTGCGCTGGGTTTCGGCGCTGCGTTCGTGCAGCGGAAAGTTGCGGTTGGCCTCGAAGTAATCGCAAAAATTGTCGCGGGTCTTGTCGCGCACATATTCGGCCTGCGTCTCGCTGCATTGATTGTTTTTGCCCGGTTCGAAAAAGCGGCAGTTCTTGCAACAGTGCATTTCGGCCTTGCAATGCGTACATTCGTCGCCGCGAAAAACTTTGCCGACCACTTTGTTGTCGCGTCCACAATTGTGACAAACCATAATTATGCTTGCGGCACAAGCTGACGTCTTGTGCCATGCCTTTTTGAATACTATAAAATTGATGTGAGCTTGGGTTGGTGCCGAAATCGTAACACAGCACATCCAAAACACCACGCGAGGCCAAAATGTCCGAAGCCGTTTTTCATCCCGTTGAAACTGAACCGCACGCCGCCGAGGCGCGCTACGCCATTGAACAGGCGCTCATCGCCACAGTCCCACAGCAATTATGGATTGACGATCAGTACATTGGCGCGTTGGCGCGCGACGCGTTTGCCTTCACCGTCGAGTGGGGCAAGTTGATCTTTTCGTGGTGGGACGAAACCCATTCGCAAAACTGGCGCGTGACGAGTTACGCACTGGCACCAGGCGAGATTCGCTTGCGGGCGACGCGCGGTTGGGGACACGCGCTGACGACGGTTGTGTTACGCGATCAAGCCGTTTGGCAAGCCGCGCAGGCGCAAAAAAACTTGCCGCTCATCGTCAAGCGACAGGCTTACGCCGAAACCTTGCCGCAATGGTTGACCGAACACTTCGCTACGGCTCGCATCTTGAGCGTCGTCAACAGCCGACGGCGACAAAGCCTCGCGGCGATTGGCTACACAAAAGTTACGCTGCGTTTCGGTGCAACTTACGTGCTCGCACTCGGTGTCAGTGCGGACGAAGAACCCGCCACCATTGACGCCATCGTCGCCGCAGGGCTGGTGTGGCTGACTGAATTCAACGCGCGGCGTGATTACGCCCAGCAAGCGCGCCGCTTGATCTTTTGCGTACCGCACGACCACGCCAACACCATCATCGAACGCCTCACGTTTCTTTCAGCCACGCATTGCGCGGCGCGGCTGGAATGCCTGACAGTCAATGAAAAAACCGGTGAACTCACGCCCGTCGCATTGGTGTCGCAAGCCGAGTTACTGACGACGCATACGGCGGCCTTGCAATGGCCTGAAACGCACACGCTCACTGAACCGCAACAACGCCAATTTGATCACCTGATTGAACTCATCACGCCACTGGCAAAGGACGTGATCGAATTGCGCACGCCAGCTTCACCGTCAGACAGCGCGCGTTTGCTGTGGCACGGGTTGGAATTCGCGCGCGTCAATGCGGCGGGACGCGCGGAATTCGGCATCGCGGGCGCGGCGGGTTATGAACGGCAAACACTCAACGAACGCAACTTCGCCGCGTTGCAAACCCTGATCGCTGAACTCACTGCGCAACGTTGCGCTAAACCTGCTGATCGGCGGCATCCACTTTATCGTTTGCGTCCCGAAGCATGGTTGGAATCGTGTTTGCGCCGCGACCTCACCGCGCTCAACCCAGAGTTCGACCCGCGTTTTGTCTATTCGCAAATCCCCGCGTGGCAAGCCGAGAGTCGTTCCGTACTCGATCTGCTCACCGTCACGCACACAGGCCGCCTTGCCATTCTCGAAATCAAAGAACGCGAAGACGGCCAGTTGCCTTTGCAAGGGTTAGATTATTGGTGGCGCATCGAACAGGCACGCTGGCGCGGCGAACTCACGGCGCGCGGCCTTTTCCCCGGCGTAAAAATTGCCGATCAAGCGCCGTTGCTTTATCTGGTCGCGCCTCGGTTGCGCTTCCATCGCAGCTTTGCCAACGTAACGCGCTGCCTGTCATCGGCAATCGAAGTTTATCGCATTGGCCTCAACGCCAACTGGCGCGACACTGTGCGCGTATTCGATTGCCAGCGCATGAACGGCGAAGCAGCAGAAAGCAAAAACGCATGACAACAGAAACTCCGCACTCCGCATTCCGCACTCCGCACTCACAAGATGGCATCATCGTGATTGATAAGCCCGCCGATTGGACTTCGCACGATGTCGTGGCGAAGTTGCGTGGGTTGCTCAAGACGCGACGCATTGGGCATACGGGCACGCTTGATCCGTTTGCGACGGGCGTGCTGGTGATGTGCGTCAATCGGGCGACGCGGCTGGTGCAGTATTTGACGGCTGAGGATAAGGAATACGTCGCAACGATGCGGCTGGGCTTTGCTACCGATACAGGTGATTTGACCGGCGTTCAAATTGGCGAGGCGATGGACGCTTCGCACGTCACCGCTGCTGACATCGAAGCCGTGCTGCCGCGCTTTCGCGGCGTGATTCAGCAAACGCCGCCGATGTATTCCGCCAAAAAGATCAACGGACAGAAACTTTATGAACTCGCGCGACGCGGCGAAACCGTCGAACGCGCGGCAGTTACGCTTGAGATCAAAGAGCTTGAGGTTCGTAGTCCCGCCTTCCGGCGGAATGACTCGCCTGCGCAAGACCTTCCGCCGGAAGGCGGGACTACTTACTCATTCACGTTGCGCGTCGTGTGTTCGTCGGGCACATACATACGCACGCTGGCCGAAGACATCGGACACGCATTGGGCGTGGGCGCGCACCTGACGGCCTTGCGCCGCACACGCGCAGGAACGCATACGCTTGAGCAAGCGCATACGCTGGCAGCACTGGCTGAAATGGATGCCATGCCGCAACTCATGCCGATGCGCACCGCGCTCAACTTCCCTGAACTCGTCGTCAGCAATGACGAACGTGCGGCACTTTTCAACGGCAAAGCCCTTTACCGCGAAGCCGCTGCCGGGCTCGCGCAATGTGTTGACCAAACAGGTGAATTAATCGCCATCGTCGAATACCTCACCGAGAAAAAAGGATGGCAACCGCGCGTCGTTTTCCACGTTCAACCAGCAAATTAGCGACGCAGAAAAGTCCTTGTCAGCTAAGATTGTGACGTTGCTCAAGCAACGGCTCCCCTCAGAAAGGCCCCACTAGACCTCTCTTACGGCGTAGCGGTCGGACTGGGTGAAGGCGCAGTAGGAGCCAGCAGTTGGGCTTCGAGGGGTTTGAGTTTGAAATTGCGTACGCGAAAAACGATTTCGCGGAAGTCGTTGGCGGTGAGGATGCGGCGCGAGTCAGCCGCGAAACGCACCGTATGCAAACCCGGCGGAATCGTGATCTGCTTTTTGAAAGGCGTCCCCTTGCGATTGATCGGCAGTTCTTCGTTCAAGAAGCCCCAAATTTGCAGCGTGCCGTCGTTGTCGGCAAAGAAACTCGCTTCGAGTTCGAAGGTTTGCGGATGGTCAGAACGGTTGGCGATTTGCAGCCGTCCGCGCGCAGCGCACCAGCGCCAATAATCGTCGGGCGTGCCTTCCTGATCGTGGAAGCCCTGTTGCCAGAGCGGCATAACCGGATGGCGCGCTGCGTCCTCTTTCGCCGCCCATTCGCTGGGCGGCGTTTGGTCGCGCAGTTGCAGCGCGTAAGCAGACAGATCGAAAAACACATGGCGTCCGTTGGCGGCATTCGAAGGCTTACGCCCCAGCAACGCCGTAAACTCGTTTTCGTATTTCACCGCGTTGTCGGCGTAACCGAACCGGTCAATGAATACGCCGTTGAAACCCGCCCATACCAGATTCGCCGCCATTTCAGGCACGGGCATCGAAGCCAAACGCCTTACCCAAAAATCGTCTTCGCGGCCTTTGATCGTGCCGTAAGTCCAGCGCAAGTGATCGCTATGCAAATAGGGCCGCGCCAGATCGTAATCGAACATCCTTACGACTTTCGGGTTTTCAGGAAACGACATCACCGGCAATTGAAAGATCATCGCGCCGCGCGGAACCTGCGCTTCGATCAGTTTCACGAACCTAGCGTCGCTTTCATATTCCTTGCTCACGGCTTCAAAGTTCGGCAGGAAGTAAGGGCTGATTTGATCGAGCAGCGCCAGCCATACGAGCAGCGCCAACGCTGCGACACCAGCCCACTTGAGCCACGCGACATTAGCGAATTTGCGTTGCAGCCATTCGTAAAATTGTTCGAGCCACAGCCCTACGGCCAGCAAACAGAAAAAGCCTAGAAAGATGCTGATGCGGTTATAGGCGCGCAATTGCGTCACGCCGAATAACGCGACCAACGAACCGAATCCGCCGATGGTCGCCAGCAAAAAGCCGAACACCGTCAAGGTGCTGAGTTGATGAAACCAACCGCTGCGTCCTGCTTCGCCAAGCTGCCCTGACAAATCCGTCAACGGCGGACGCCGAAACAGAAACCACCACACCAAACCCAAAAAGCCCAGTGCGCCGACGAAGCCCAACGAAGCGTCATCGTTCTCGTTAATCAGTGCGCGCAGATTGTATTCGGTTTTGAAATCGGCCAGCGGCTTCCAGCGGTGAAAGCGCACCGGCATCAGAATTTGCGCCAACCGCAAGCCGTAAGCATCGGCATCACCGGCAACGCGGCTGACGGCGGAGGTCGGGCCGTTTTCGCTGATGTAGCGAATGCTCGGATACAAATTGGCAACGACCAGCAAAGTGATGAGCGCGATCAATCCAAACGGCAACGCGACGCTGCGCCATTCGCGCGCTTGCAGCCAGCGCAACCCCGCTGCCGTCACCAAAAAGAAACAGGCAAAGAACGCGTAGTAATACCCCGACGAACCCAATAACACGGCGACGACGAACGCGAACGCACCGCGCCGCGTACGCCAGTTATCCAAACTGAGTTCGCCCCGCAACAACCAAAACAACACCAGCAAAAACAGTGGCACTTGCCAATAAGCCGACAGAAACAGGTGATGCTGGTTGCGAATGATGTGGTAGGGCAAAAACGTGTAGAGCAAACTCATCGCCGTGCCGACCGGCCACGACAAGCCCAGTTGCCGCAGCGCAAACAACACGCACAGCATCACCAGCGGAAAGGTCAACAGGAAGAAGTTGTTGAGGACGGCGTGATAGTTACGCCCGCGCAACGACAGCAGTTTTTGCAACAGGAAATGCAGGTTGTTGTCGGAGGTCGGCACGTCGCGCAAATTCAACTGCCCCGGAGCGCCGAGTTGCGGAATATCTTGATACCACCCTTGTGCGAGCAGGGCTTTGGTCGTGATGTGGTAATACATCGCGTCGCCCTGATAATAAAAAGGCAACTGGCGCGCGGTGCGGCGCAGGTCGTATGTCCAACCCAACACCAACAGGCAAAGCAGCAAAGCGACGCCGTAACCTAACGCCGCTTGCATGCGCGGCGCTTGCCACCAACGCCCAAACGTCTCGTTGACCGTATCGTTGACAGGGGGATGATGCTCAGTGTTCACGAGTGATAAAGTCCTTTTGCGGATAAGTGCAGAAAAAAAGGCGCGCAGTTTAAGTTGCCTCTCACGCTTGCCAAACGCTTCCGTCCGAAAGGCAATCGCGTTAGAGTGCGTACTCGAATTCCTCTCTATGCAAACTGAAGATTACGAATACTTATACGATCTCGAAGCGCACTTCTGGTGGTTCGTCGGCATGCGCGACATCGCCGCCGTGCTGCTCAATCCCTTTGCGGCAAAGCCGCGTGATCGCGTAATTCTCGACGCCGGATGCGGCACGGGCGGCAACCTCGAATGGTTGCGGCGTTATGCGGGCAACGGAAAAATCGTCGGGTTGGATTACGTCAACACGGCGCTGCATTTTTGCCGTCAAGCCGGGCACGAACATTTGGTGCAAGCATCGGCGACCGACTTGCCGTTTGCCGATGCGAGTTTCGATCTCGTGACGAGTTTCGACGTGCTGGTGCAAATCCCTGGCGAAGGTGCTGATGAACAAGCGATGCGCGAAATGTATCGCGTGCTCAAACCGGGCGGCTTCGGTTTCGTGCGGGGCGCGGCCTATGAATGGATGAAGAGCGGTCACGATGCCGCGCTCGACACGCAACGGCGTTACACGCTGCCGCTGCTGTGCGAGCGGTTGCAACGCGCGGGCTTTATCATCCGGCGGCACACCTATGCGAACAGTTTTCTCTTCCCGGCTGCCGCCCTTCGCCGGCTTGCCTTGAAACGTTGGGGACTCGCCGATAGCGGCTCTGACGTGAAACCGCTGCCACCTTCGCTGCGCTGGTTAAATACGTTGATGACCGCCGCCTTACGCCGCGAAGCTCGCTTGTTGCGTACGCCTGATTTTCAATTGCGCTTTGGACTGTCGGCAATATGCGTGGTGCAGAAACCTTAAGGTGTTCGCATCGCAGCCTTCCGCTGTCCCCACAAACCGAAACTCACGCGCGGCAAGACGATCAGGCGCAACCACAGCGCGAAAAAATCTATAGCGGTTTTGACGACGCTGCGCCAGTTGAAAAATTGCGACTGGCCGTGCATACGCGCGTAATGATGCACCGGCGTTTCGACAAAGCGCGCGCCCGCCTGATGCAGCTTGTAAACCATCTCAGTGCAAACCACGCCGCTCGTCGAACGCAAATCAATACTTTGAATGACGGACCGTCGCATCAGCCGGAAGTCACAATCTACGTCACGAATCGGCAAGGCGAACAAAGCCCGCGACAGCCGCTTATAAACGCCGCCCAACACGATGCGCCGCCGATTGTCAGAGCGTTTCAACTTGTAACCATTCACGACATCCAAGTCATCGCGCACCAGGGCCACCAAGTCGCGCAACTCATTCACGTCGTATTGCGCATCGCCATCCGTATAAAAAACCCAGTCTTTAGTCGCCGTCAGCAGCCCCGTACGCAACGCGCCGCCGTAACCGCGGTTCGCCGGATGATGGACGACACGAACATGCGGCAACGTGCGCACCATCTCATCCAAAATAGCGGGCGTGTTGTCGCGGCTGCCGTCGTTGACCACGATGATTTCAAAGTCATC
>JANNUY010000225.1:0-13792 GCA_031414155.1 Acidobacteriota bacterium | reverse complement strand
CGCGCGCCAGATGGGCAAGTCTTCCCTAATGGTTCGCACGGCGACGCGGTTGCGCGAAAACGGCGTGCAGGTTGCCATTCTCGATCTGACGGCCATCGGCCAAAACCTTTCTATCGAACAGTGGTACGGCGGCTTGTTGATGCAAATGGGGCGTTTGCTCAAAGGCGAAGACGAGTTGATGGATTACTGGCAAATGCAACCCTTGCTGGGGCCGATGCAACGCTGGGTGCATACGCTCACGACCCAGATATTGCCACGCTTGGCACAACCGCTGGTCGTTTTCGTTGACGAGATTGACGCCGTACGCAGCTTGCCGTTTTCGACCGATGAATTCTTTGCCGGTTTACGCGAGTGCCATAACCAGCGCAATGAACAGCCTGAATTGCAACGCCTGACATTTTGCCTGCTGGGCGTCGCCAGCCCTTCCGACCTGATTCAAGACGTACGCACCACGCCTTTCAACATAGGGCGGCGCATTGAGTTGCATGATTTCACCGCTGACGAGGCCGAATCGCTCACGCGCGGCTTGCAAAGTCTTCCGCTTGCCAGCGAGACGGTGTTGGCTCGCATCCTGCACTGGACGGGTGGGCATCCTTACCTAACGCAAAAGCTCTGTCAGGCGATCACTGAAGACCATGCGTTGCGCACGGAACCAGACCTGGATCAAAAGTGCGAAACGCTTTTTCTGTCTTTCCGCGCCCGCGAACACGATGACAATTTGCTTTTCGTGCGCGAACAGTTGCTGCGCGGCGAAGCTGATCGTGCGAGTTTGCTGAGTTGTTATGAACTCATACGGCGCGGCAAGCGGCTGCGTGATGACGAAGCTAATCCGTTGGTCACGCGGTTGCGCCTGTCAGGCATCGTGCGCGCCGAGAACGGCTGGCTCAAAGTCCGCAATCGTATTTACGCCCAGGCTTTCGATAAGAAATGGGTAGCTTCCAACTTGCCTGATGCCGAAGTGCGCCGCCAGCGTGCCGCCTATTGGCGCGGCGTCAGGCTCACCGCATTGGCAAGCTGCATGATTATTGCGATCGTGGGAGGGTTGGCGTGGTATGCCTTTCGGCAGGTGGCAGAAAACCGACGGTTATTTTATTTGACGCACGTCAAGCTGGCGTACGACGAACTCAATCAGGCCAACACCGAACGCACGCGCGAATTGCTGGCGCAAGATGTGCCGAAGAGCGGTTGGATAGAGCGTTATTGGCCCGACTTGCGCGGATTTGAATGGTATGTGCTCCAACAACAAGCCCAAAACGACGACCAACTGATCAAACGTGAACATCCGATTGAGGGACTCGCTTTATTGTCAGATCAGATAACGCTCGCCGACGCCTGTGCCATTCGCACCCGCGCTACGGGAAACGATGGGTTGCAAATCAGCCTTTCCAGCTTGGCGACGAACCGCGTATCGGCCTCGTTTACCGTACCGCTCGGCCCGCATTTTGCGACGGTGGCATTCTCGCCTGACCAACGACTGGTCGCTGTCAACGACCTCCAAAATCGCATTGCGTTATGGGAACTCAGCGGTCAGCGATCAATTGTCCAATATGCCGGTCACCGCAATTGGCTTTCTGCGCTCGCCTTTTCTGCTGACGGAAAGCACATCGCTTCAGCGGATTTCGACGGCTCGGTTCACCTATGGAATCCCGCGAACGGTGAAACGTTACGCAGCTTCACGGTGCCGCGCGGCACCGTGATTCGCCGCCTCGCCTTTTCGCCCAACGGTCAAAGCCTGGCAATCGTGAATGACACTGATTCCGTCACGTTGTGGGAGGTCTCGACCGGCAAGTCGCGCACGACGCTTTCTAGCGCCAACGAAAGTTTTATGGAGGCGGTCTTTTTTCCTAACGGCCAACAGTTGCTCACTGCCACCAGCAACGGCGACTGGGAGATTTGGGATATCGCCACGGCTCGCCCCACTCGTTCGTTGATCAGCGGACACGCTGGCGATTCTCCGGTTGCCGCCATTTCCTCCGATGGAAATTATATTGTCACCGGCAACACCGACCGCACCGTACGCTTATGGAAGGTCGCGGGCGGCACGCTCTTACAAACCCAAATCGGGTTCGGTTCGGCGATCAACAAGCTTGCCTGGTCTGACGATAACCGGGCCGTCGTCATTGGCAGCGAAGACGGTCGCATCAAGTTATGGCGAGACTTTTTCGCCACCGCCAATACGCCTGAGCGCGATTGCGTATCGCTCGCGTTCAATGCGCAAAATGAATTATTCGGCGTATGTAAAAGGCCACAACTCAGCGTGCAAAATCTGACCACCGGACGCACGGTGACGGTCTTGGGCGAGGCGACTGACAATGAGGTTTTTGCCGCTTTCTCGGCTGACGTGAAGCGCTGCGCCGTGAGTAACTCGAATCAGCAAATTCAGTTGTGGGAGCTCAACCCAAGCAAGTTGACAGCCACGTTGACGGGGCACACGGATATCATCAAAAGCCTGGATTTTTCCCCTGATAACCGCTTTCTCGTTTCTGGCGGATCAGACCATGCCTATCGCCTGTGGAACCTCGAAACCATGCAAGAGGCCGCGCAACTCAAGACCGACGTCGACACTTTTTTGCGCGCAGTCTTTTCGCGCGACAGCCAAACCGTGACCGGGGCGCTTCGTGACGGCAACGTCGCCCTGTGGGATACCGCCACGCGCAAGCTCTTGCGTCAGTTCAAAGGCCATACCAATCGCGTCCGCGCTATCGCGTTCTCTCCCAACGGGCGGCTGCTTGCAACCGGCGGACAGGACAACCGGCTCATTCTCTGGGACGTCGCCACCGGGCAGAAGCTCAGGTCGTTGGGGCATACGACTTACATTCTGCGGCTGGCCTTCAGCCCCGACGGAGAACGCCTTGCGACCGGCGGACTGGACGGCACGATCAAACTCTGGGATGTCACGACGGGTTATGAATTGGCTACGTTGCAAAACCGAAGCAGCGAAACAACCGGGTTGGCTTTTAGTCAGGATGGGAAAACGCTGGCCGCCAGCAACAGCAAAAAAGACGTGCGCATTTGGACCGCTAGTACTGCCACACCCATGCCGTAAGACACTACGCTTGCAACTCTTCCACAATACCGGCGGCAATGGTGCGGGCTTCAGACAACTGTTCGGGCGCGAGCGAAATCGCCGCGACGACGGCGTGTCCGCCGCCGCCAAAGCGTTCGCAGATTTTTGCCAGATCATGCCAGCGCGGACGCGGTGCCCACGGGCTGGAGCCGACCGAAATTTTCGAGCGAAACGAAGACTGGCTGACACTCACGCTATAAGTCACCTGCGGGTGCAAGTAGTAAGGAATGAACTTGCTGTAACCTTCCATGTCGTGACCGGCCACATCGAAAAAGACGACCGGGCCAACGACGCGCGCCGCTTGCCGAATGATTTCCATCGAACGCAAATGTCGCTGATAAAGCGGTTCGATGCGATCGGCGACGAAAGGCAGGTGCGCCACTTCGGCTAAGGGCTTTTCCTGCAAAGCCAGAATGATTTGCGCGGCCAGCGCCGGGTCGCTGCTGTTTTCGATCACGAGCGCGAGGCGCAAGGCGTCTTCTTTCATCTCGACCGGCACGGTGGGGCTTTCATACAACGCGCCGTCAATGATGTTCGCCCAGTGAACGAGTTCAGCCTGCTGCGCATAATCCAGCCCGAAAATATCGCGCGCCGTGTCGGCGATAAATTTCGTGCAGGACTTGTAATCGGCGTCGAGAAACTTTTTGCCGCTGGTGTCAGCCCGCCATTGAGCTTCGTCTGCGGCGGAAAGAAAGGCGCTCTTGTGATGATCGAACCACCACGTCAGTTTGGGCGAGTTGCTATACTTGAAATCAACAATGGCGTTTTCGTCGCCGTCAAAAGCGGCTTCGTCAAACAGCGCACCGGCCCGATGCACCATGGGCTGAAAGCGCTGCTGCCAATCAGGGTTTACTTTTTCGCGGTAAAACCGGCCAAACACGGCGGCGGACGAGACTCCGTCAAAACAATTGCCATGGTAACAAATCTTGATACTTTTCATGGGTGCGGAAAAATTGCCTTTTCTTCTACGGCTGGATGCGGAGTATCGCGCAGCTTACGCATGGGTCAGTGGGGATGCAAGCTCATCAAATGACCAGCACGATGAAAATATAAATTGACGCTTTCGGCATTGCTATGGTCAGATGCACGCGCATTCCTTTTCAGGCTTGGTCATCCTCTTCTTCCTTCACAAGCCGCTTTTCCTTTCGACCAATTTTGTAATTAGTGAAATACAAGGAGCCGGGTGTTATGGGTTTGCTGTACGCGCTTACGTTGCTATTAAACGCGCTCTTGCTGTTTCTCGTTCAACCGATGATCGCCAAGCTGTTGTTGCCATATTTAGGCGGCACGCCAGCGGTCTGGAATACGTGCATGCTGTTTTTTCAGTTTATGCTGTTGGGCGGTTATGGCTATTCGCACTTCGTCACGAGAAAGTTGTCGCTCAAGCCGCAAATGCTTTTGCATTTATCGCTGTTCGTTATTGCCGCCGTCGCCCTGCCTTTCGCTATTTCAGAAAACTCGTTGACCACGCTGAGTGACGGCGCGCAGCCTATTGGCTGGATGTTGTGGCAATTGCTTTTGTTGGTAGGCGCTCCGTTTTTGATGTTGGCGACGAGTGGGCCGCTTTTGCAACACTGGTTCGCGCAAACCGATCATCCTGATGCGCAAGACCCTTACTTTCTTTATGGCGCGAGCAACGCGGGCAGCCTGTTGGCGCTGTTAGGCTATCCGCTGTTAATGGAACCCACGCTGCGCTTGCGTCAGCAGAGCGTGACGTGGGCGGTCAGTTATGGAGCCTTGTTGTTGCTGTTGGGAGCTTGCGCCGCCATCCGTTGGCGCGCGGGCAATAGAGAGCTTCAGCCAACCGTTGCAACTGAAAGCCCCAGCGAAGACACGCCGCTCACCGGGCCGCAACGCGGACGCTGGGTGTTGTTGGCCTTTGTGCCCTCGAGTTTGATGCTGGGCGTGACCACACATCTTTCAACCGACATTTCGCCGTTTCCGCTGCTGTGGGTCGTGCCGCTCGCGCTTTACTTGCTGACGTTCATTCTAGCCTTTGCGAAAAAACAATTCGTTTCAACGGCGCGGCTCGCGCAAATTGTCCCGTTCATCGGCATCGGATTGGCTTACGTGTTATTTGCTGATTACAAGCTCTCGCTCGCCGTATCAGTTAGTTTCCCTCTCTTGTTTTTCTTCCTTGCGACTTGGTTGTGCCACTTGCAACTCGCAGAATCGCGCCCGACGCCTGCGCACCTCACCGAATTTTATTTGTGGCTTTCGGTCGGCGGCATGCTCGGCGGTGTGTTCAACAGTTTGCTCGCGCCGTTTCTATTCAACCGCGTATGGGAATATCCGCTGATGGTGATGGTCGCGTTGTTGATGCGTCCGCGAAAAAGCCTCGCTTCAGCGCCTGTTCGTTCGCTCAGAGAACGTAGCCTCGATTTTGCACTGCCTGCCGGTTTGGGCTTGCTGGCCTTTTGTCTGGGCTTCTCGCTGCCGCACGCGGGCGTAGGCAAAGTGCCCGCCCTGGCACTCTCTTTAGGCATTCCTGCCGTGTTGGGGTTGGGGCTTATCACCAAACCGATTCGCTTTGGGTTGGCACTTGCCGCGATCACGCTGAGTGGCAGCTTGTATCTCAACCCATTGATGGGGCAAACGCTGTGGCAGGGACGCAATTTCTTTGGCGTACAGCGCGTTACCGTAAGTAAAGACGGACGATTACATGAACTTTCTCACGGCAGCACGATTCACGGACGCCAACACATTGACCCGCAACGCCAGTGCGAACCGTTGAGCTATTACCATCAAAACGGCCCGGTAGGACAAATGATGAAGGCGCTGCAAACGAAGCAGGTCGAGATACCACAAGTCGCTATCGTCGGATTGGGGGCAGGCGCGTTGGCTTGTTACGCACAATCGCATCAAGACTGGACGTATTACGAAATTGACCCCGGCGTCATTCATGTAGCGACAGAAACCGGGCATTTTAACTACTTGAAAAAATGTTCGGCTGCGCCTTATCACATCGTGACGGGCGATGCGCGTCTGCAACTGCGTAAGGCAAAAGAGCGCCAATTCGGACTGATCGTGCTGGATGCGTTTAGCTCAGACGCAGTGCCTACGCACTTGCTGACGAAAGAGGCGGTCGAACTTTATCTCGACAAGTTAGCGCCCGGCGGAACTATCGCCATGCATATTTCTAACACCTATCTAGACTTGCGTCCGGTCATCGCCGGATTGGCCCAAAGCGCCAACCTTGTTTGTCTCGCCAACGACGACTTGCCGAAGCAAATGACCAACGCGGGCGAATTTCAAGACCCCGCCCTGTGGATCGTGTTGGCACGTCGCACCGAAGATTTCGGCAACCTTGCTCAACATCCGCAATGGCATCGCTTGCAAACCACCACGCCCATCCTTTGGACGGATGACTATTCCAATCTGTTGAGCGTTTTCCGCCATCGGTAATTCAGAAAGCAAAGGCGGCTTCGTTTTAGCCTGACGGAGCCGCGCCGAATGACTGCTTGCAAGCCTCTCATTCATCAACGTGAGTTCGACTATGTAAGGAATGGAAGGTGAGAGTACGACAAAGGCGTAATACCGTTGAGTTTAGCGATTACGCTGCGATTGTTTTTGTTGCAATCGCGTTAATGAAAAAAGGCGCAGCGTTGTTCGACGCTGCGCCTTAGAAGGAAAGGAAATTGAGTTACTGTTATTGAGCGATGACACGTCCGCCCGTGCCGCGTCCGCCGCCTTGTGGGCGAGTGGTTTCGCGTCCGAACAATTCCAGCACCGGATACCATGCGCCTTCTGAGGCGAAAGGCACGTATTCAAACCCGCGCCGGAATGGATCGTCGTAACGCTTAGTCGTGTAATCAATGCCGAGCGCCGAATAGATCGTGGCGGCAACGTCTTCAGCCGCAACGTTGCGGCGTTGCGACCAGCCGGGATCAACGGTGGCGCGGGCGACGCTGTCGGTGACGCCGATAGCGCGTCCGCCGGTGACGCCGCCGCCTGCAAAGGCACAGAACTGCTGGAAGAAATGGTCGCGGCCTGCGCTTGCGTTGGGCGTGCCAACCGTACGACCGAATTCACCCATCGCCACCACCAGCGTTTCGTCGAGCAGCGAACCGCCGTTCAGACCGGACGTTTCTTCCAGATCTTTCAGCAGATTGCCCAACCCACGGTCGAATTGCGTTGCGGGGCCATAAAGTGCGCCGCTACGATTCGTGCCGTAAATGTTGGTGTGGTTGTCCCATCCGCCGATGTTGATTTGAACGTAGCGCGTACCCAAATTGGCTTTGACCAGATTGCGCGCCACGATGCACGAGTTGCCGAAGCCGCTGTTGCCGTAACGGCTCTGATCAGCCGCCGCGTACTTAAACACCGCGTCAACTTCGGGGTTGTACATCATCGTACGGCTTTGTTGATAGAAATCTTCCATCGCGTCCACGGCGTTGCCGCGCACTCCGGTCGTACGATTTTCGCCATCGAGGTCTTGCAACATCGCATAACGCGTATTGAAGGTCGTCACACCATCAGGGTGCGCTAGGTTGCCTAAACCCGCTGCATTCGCCGTCACGTCAAAAGGCGAATAGCGCGGATTCAAATAACCCGAACTCACCAGATTGCCGCCCGTGTTCAGCGAAACGAAGCCCGGCAGTCTTTGACTGGCTTGGCGTTGTTTCTCAAATTCGAGCGCCACGACCGCGCCGATATTCGGCGCGATCTTGCCCAGTTGTGACGAAGGGTTACGCGCAATCTGCGCCCAGATTTGTTGCAATCCATGCACGAGCGCCGGCGCGCGCAACGAACGCACGATAGCGACCCGATTCAGTTTTTCGGCGATGGTCGGCATCAACCCTTGCGGGAAGATAACGTCACCGAAATAAGTGGTTGGGTTGAAATCGGCAGGCGTATATGGCCCGACCTTGAGGTCGAACATATCGCTGTGGCTCGGTGCGCCGTTCATCAAAACGAAGATGACGTTGCGCGCCGTGCCCTTGAGTTGTGCGCCCACCGAAGCGCGATTGAGCGTCATCGCCTGCACGTCTTCCGCATGCGGCGCAAGGAAGAAACCGGTTACGCCCGCTGCCGCCGCGCCAAAAAAGTGGCGGCGTCCCATCATCGGCCCAAACATCGGGCGATTGGCAGAACGCAACGGTTGGCGGATGTCGGATGAATGATCGGGAAATGTATAGTCTTTCATGGTCGTCCGCCTCCTTTAATAGTTGAATAAGAAGTCTACTTTGTTGAACAAAACCCACTGCAAATTCTCGGCGAATTGCTGTTTGGTTTGCTTCGAATAATAAGCGCGCAACTTCGTCCATTCGGCATCCGTCGGCTTACGGCTCAAGGTGCGCAGATAGAGTTTCTCTGCAATTTGGTCGTAGGTGTTGGTCGTTGTCATTACGACCAACTCACGCACGTATGAGTTATAAGTCTTGGTGTCAGGATAAGTGACCGCTGCGGTCGTACCTTGCAAGCCGCGATTTCTGACGAAGGTGTTATTCATCATATTCAACGATTGCAGGATCGAAGGTTCGGCGCTGCGGAACTTCTGATCACGGTCACCAGTCAAGAATGACTGAACGAATACGCGATTGCCGTTGCTGCGCGGTTCGGTGGGTTCGGGCATTTGTCCGGCCCATTCGATCCAGCTACCGGTGGTGACGTTGTCATCTGTCAGCATGCGGTAACCGACGCGCACTTTATTAGCATTGTCAGGGTCAGCCATCGTGGCCGGGATGCCCGTCGCCATCACGATGGCGTCGTGAATCTCTTCGCCTTCCAAACGGCGAACGAATTTGCGCGCGTAATAGGGCACGAGCGTCAGGTTCCATTCACCCGGATATGCCGATGACAGTTGATAGGCGTTCGACTTGACGATGATTTCGACGGTGCGACGGAAGTTGAATCCGTTGGTGGCGAAATCATCTGACAAGGCTTGCAACAGTTCGGCATTCGCCGGTTGCAACGTCCAGCCATCAGGCATCTGTGCGCTGGGCGACAAACGCGCGAGGTCGAAAGTATGCGAGGGTGAAACCAGGGCTTCGACCATGATCTTTTCCCACAGGTAATTAACTTGCGCCCGCGCGAATTGCGGGTCGGCGGTCAGGTAGCGTGCAAAAGCCTGACGACGGTTCTCGCCCGCTTTGACCACGCCGCCGCCATTGAACATGTACTGTGGTTGTACGTTTGCCAGATTGTTCACCCGCGCACGCGCGCTGCGGTTGCCTTGTGTCGAACCCAGCAGATAATCACCCGTAGCGAGTTCTTGAATGTCGTATTTGTTGTAGAAAGGAGTTTGCGAGACGGTCGTCGCTGGTTTGCGCGTGCGCGCGAAGAACGCCGACATGCCATAAGCCTGCAAGCGCGTAGCTTGCGCGCCCCACAGATTCACTTCGTCCAGATGGCCTGCGCCGTTGTGGCACAACAGGCAATCCATTGAGCTCAGACCTAAAAAGGTGCGCGATGCTTCGACTGCCAGCCCGTCATATATGTCTTCGTTAGGCCCGCCGCCGACGTGTGCGCCGACGATGAAATTCGCCTGACCGTTGACGTAATTGTCGCCCATCGCCGTGACTAACTCGGTCGCCATTTGCGCCCACGACTTGCCGCTTGCCACGGAATCTTTGATCCACCTGTGATAAGCGTCGCGTCCGTAACGGTAACGATTGATGTTGCCCGCGAAGCCCGTGTTACGCAGCAAGTCGCCATAAAACATCGTCCACTTGTCTACGAACTCAGGCGTCGCCATCAAGTTGGCGACTAATTGGTCGCGTTTATCGGGATCGTTGTTCGCCAGAAAGGCTGTGACATCTTCCGGTTTCGGAATGCGTCCGGTCAGGTCGAGCGTGACGCGGCGCTGGTATTCGGTATCGCTGCACAGCGGAGCCGATTGAATGCCGTCTGCTTGCATGCGTCCGAACAGAATGTCGTCTACGAAATTCTTGCGCGGGATTTCACCGGGATTGGTGAGGTGTAAGGTCGCGTCAACGGTTTGGCGTTGGGCGAATTCTTCAGTTGTGCGCGATATGGTGCGGCGATGACGCAACTGCGCGTCCCGAATCGCTTCGGGTTCTTGCATGTAACTGCAATTGTCTGCGGTGGTTTGAGGTGTTGCGACTTGCCGCGCTTTGTTGCGCTGTGCCAGGGAAGTCACGTTTACGCCTGCATAATCAAGAACTGCGACTAATCCGGTAGCGAGTACCGCGAGCGAGAACCCGCGCTTAACCCAAATTGTCATGGGCTTCCGGTCAGTCAATTTACCGCCTGTCGTTGGCATAGTTACCTCCTGTGTGAACTGTTGCCAAAAAGTTTGTGGTTACAGCGACGGGCATTTGAATGCAATGCGCCATCGTTAGAATTTGGTTGTGGCTTTAGGTGTGTAACGAACGCCCAGGGGCAGAAAAATATCACTTCTACCTGCTCTGGTAACGAATTGATGTAAGGGCTGCGCACTACGAAAAAGCCCAAGCAAGGCCAATCACGTTACCTGCAAAACTACGTTAAATTGTGGGGCATTCGTTAGAGGAGCTTGGTTAAGGCTTCGCGTGAAGCAGGTTTCATAAATCTGAAATGCTCACTAAAAAATTCCTAACCTGCACGCATAATAGCATTGTGGCGTTTTGTTTGTCGCCTTGTTTTCATGAACTTAGCAGAATTTTTCGATTAATTTTTGGCTACCGCACGCACTTACCAGAAAGCGACTTGGTAGGAATGTGTATGTATTATCTGCACTGAATTGAAACAAAATGTACGAGTTTCACGGTAAGTGATTGAAATTGAGGCACACTGACCAGGTGATGTGAGGGCTGCGTTTTCGCTAAAGCCTTATTTATCAATGCAATCAAACAATTTGCGTGGTAGGTAAACGCGATGGCACAATGCTTGCAGAAGTGTGCAGAGACCGAGTGCGAATGCCAAATGGGGCAGCGTTCGACAGATGTAGCCGAACGGATTCGTGCAACAAACAAGGAAGCAGAGTTGAAGTAACAGTCCAATTGGGAGGGGATAGGAATTATGAAATTCAATCGTTTAGCTTTTATGGTAATTAGCGCGGCTATCACGGTCGCTCCTGCGTTCGCGCAAGACAAGACTGCCAAACCGGCGCAAGAAATGAACGTCACGAAAGTGGCGGCTGGGGTAAAGACCAAAACCGCTGGCGTGATTTTGAAACGTGACGGCGAAGCGTTTTATATGCGTGACGCCAGTGGCAGTGACGTGCGCGTCGTTCTCAACAACTTCACCAAAGTTGAAGAGAAGAAATCGAACCTGTTTCGCGGTGCTAAAAAGTACACCGAAAAGATGTTGCTGCGCGGCTTGACGGTCGAAGTCGAAGGCAAAGGCGATGGCAATGGCGCGTTAGTGGCCGACAAGGTCAGAGTCAAAGACGACGATTTGATGGTAGCGCGTACGGTGGAAACCCGCGTGGTGCCAGTCGAAGGCCGCGTCGGTGAAGCCGAAGGCCGCATCACCAACGCCGAAGACAATGCCAAGCGTCTGTCGGGCCAACTCGATGAGCTTTCTGCGATCACCAGCACGGTGCGCGGTGAAGCCAAAGCGGCAGGCGATTCAGCGCGCACGGCGCAGGCCACCGCAGAAACGGCGATTGCCGGTGTCGAAGCGACCAACAAGCGGATGGAAACCTGGATTTCCAGCCTGGACGATTACGACGCGAAGCGCGGCATCACGGTGAATTTCAAAGTCGCCAAGTTTGAATTGTCGCCCGAAGCGAAAGCGGCGCTTGACGAAATCGCTACGCAAGCCAAAACCGAGCGTGGCTATATGATCGAAGTAATGGGCTTCGCTTCGGCGGATGGCGACGAAATGAGAAATCGCGCCTTGAGCCAAAAACGTGCTGACGCAGTGGTTCGTTACCTTGCCGAGAATCATATGATTCCGCTGCGCCGCATCGTTACGCCGTTCGGTTACGGCGAAGCGCAAGCCGTCGCCGACAACACGACGAAAGAAGGCCGCGAACAAAACCGTCGCGTTGAAGTCAAGTTGCTGGTCAACAAAGGCATCACGGGCCAACCGGCTCCGGTGCAAATGCAACGTCCGGCGAACACTTCGATGGACAGTTCGTCACGCCCGCGCGAAGCGTCAAAGAACTAGCGCAGTAAGCTGGCGCAGTAAGCTGGCGCAGTAAAAACGTTATCGGTGTAAGATCAGAAACGAGTGCCGGGCGATCAAGCAGTAATCCAAATCGCTCGGCGCTCGTTTCCTGTCTCAGGCGTCTCGTGGGAAAGCCGCCTGCTTCAAATTGAAAACTCGTTAAAGGAAGGGCAAATAACGTGATGTTACCAGCAGTGAAACGAGTGCATTGGCAATGGATAGGATTAGCGGTTTTGTTAGGCGCTTGCGCCAGCCGTCTTCCGTCAAACGCCTTTGCCTATTCGTCCCACACCATTTCTGCCGCCGACAAAAAGGGCAAAGACAAAAAGAAAAGCCAGCAGGAAAAAGACGAGAAGGACAAGAAAGAAAAGTCTGCCAAAAAGTCCGACTCGAATAAATCTTCTGACAAGGCTGACAAGAAAGCTGCGGCAACCTTAAAACCTGCCGCGCCGAACACGACTGCGCGCGCGAATCCGCCTGCGACAGTTAGCGATTCGGCTTTCCCGGTGAAAGTGCCGGAGATCAAAGCTACGCCGACGCCTGTGCCAACACAGCCTCCGCCAACAGAGGAAAAGCCTGTCAGTGAAAAAACGGCGGGCGAGAAAACCAATTCAGACAAAGACAAAGATGCAATTGATAGCGCGAATACCTTCAAGTTCAGTTCCAGTCTGGTGGCCGTCCCCGTATCGGTGATTGATGCTAACGGCGACCCGGTGCGCAACCTGAAAGCAGAAGAGTTCGCGCTTGACGAAGAAGGCGAAAAACAACAAGTGCAATCGCTGGGTGAACCCGGCCAGACGCCTTTGGAATTGACGCTGCTCTTCGACATTTCAGGCAGCGTCTTCGAGCGGTTCGAGTTTCAGAAACAGGCGGCAGCGCGCTTTTTAGAGCAGGTGCTTAAACCCAACGACGTAGTCTCGGTCTTTCTCATCGGCTTTGAAGGCAAGCTGGCAATACCGCGTACGCGCAACTTTCCCAAAGTCAAAAGCGAGATGATGGCGCTGGAGCCTTCCAAAGAAGGCACGGCTTTTTACGCCAGCGTGGTGCGCGCCGCGCAATATCTCAATGACAACGCTGAAACCGGTTCGCGCCGCGTGATGGTAGTGATTTCAGATGGCGAAGATAATTTCAGTAAGACCGTAGCTTTGAGCGATGCCGCGCGTGAGTTACAGCGCAGCGATATGGTTTTTTATTCGATCAATCCGAGCGGCCCTTCGATCAAGCTCAACCGCATCAGCATGCGCGGGCAAAACGCGATGGGTACATTAGCTTCCGACACGGGCGGCGTAGCGTTTGTGCCAGATAAAGAAGAAGAACTGCCGCGCGTATTCCGGCAAATCGCAGCGGAACTAAACGCGCAATACTTGCTCGGTTATTACTCATCCAACGAGACGAATGACGGCAAATTTCGCCGCATCAAGGTGCAGTTGCCGCGCCATCAGGTGTTGCGGTTACGCGCGCGGCACGGCTATTACGCGCCGAAAGAATAATCACATAATCAGTTTGCGCCCTGTTGCGATAAGCTCAGCGGCGCATTGGAAAGGCACGGAGGAGACGAGGTTTCCGTGCCTTTTTTTTGCGATTTGCTACCGGAAACACCGCTGATGGAGTTGACGGTTGTGATTTTTGCGTGGCGTATTATTTCACGCTGACAGTTACGACATTCGC
>JANNUY010000224.1:0-2742 GCA_031414155.1 Acidobacteriota bacterium | reverse complement strand
GATGCCGTGCGCGATGACGTTCACACCCGCGCGCGCGGCGATTTTGGCTTTGTCGAGCGAGACCGTATGCGTGAGGACTTCGAGATTGTTTTTATGGGCTTCGTCAACCAGGGCGGTGAGCGTGTCTTCGTTCATGCTGGTGAGGTCGGGCGCTGCACCGTAACGCCAACCGTCGGTGAATACCTTGATGACGTCGGGTTGATAGGGAACGACACGACGTACGGCGGCGCGGGCTTCGCGCGGCGTGGTGACTTCGAGCGAAAAAAAATCGCCGCGCCCGCCTTCGGCTCCGTGGCCGCCCGGCGTAGACATACGCGCCGCCAGATGCAGGCGCGGCCCGCCGTCTTTAAAGATAGTGCCGTCTTTGATGAGGCGGCGCATCGGTTCAAAGGTTTCGGGGTAAGTGCCGAAATCTACGACGGAGGTTACGCCGCAATAGAGATAGGCTTTCAGGTTTTTCGGCCAGTCTCCATTCACTCCGCCGCCTGAGGCGTAAGGCAAATGCGTATGCAGATCGAATAAGCCCGGAAGCAAAGTCATGCCTTCGGCGTTGATGATGCGCGTGTTTGCGGGTAATTCAATTTTTGGTGCGATGGCGGTGATGCGGTTGCCTTGAATCAAGACATTCAATCCTTGCGGTTGCCCGCCTGTGCCGTCAACGACGATGGCTCCCATGATGGCAATAGGCGCTTCATTGGTTTGTTGCTTTGCGGTCAAAGGCGATGAACTGAGTGCGAAGGCGAGCAAACAGGCGATCAGAAAATTAGACAGAAATTTAGGCATACCGAATTCCTTGCAAGGGTAAATCAACCACGAATTGGATTATGAATGTGAGAAGGCCAGAATCATCGCATGAGTGGCGGCGCGACGTAAAAGGCGCGGCTGGCAAGGTAGGGTCAATTCATTGTGGCAATCGTCCTTCGACGGGTGGTTGAGCGAACTGTGGGTTTGCGCTTCTAAACGGGGTTGGATAAAAATGTTGCGGTTTCGTTGTTACGAGGAGTTTTCAATTCTTACAGTGTTAAATCATGCAAAAATTGGTTGAGTTTGCTGGGCACGCCGCGCTGACGCAAAAACTTATAATGCGGTTGCTAATCCTTTTTCTGGTTGTGAATAGTTTGGTTGCACCTGCTGTTATGCCACTCGCCGCTTCTGTGGTTGCACCTGTCACGGTGAGCGCCGTTGACCGTCGCCTGATTCAACAATTGCTTAAAGAGTCGCAAGGTTTCGGCACGTTGCGCGAACGGCTGAACTTTCTTTCACAGCGTTTGCTTGGTCACCCTTACTTGATTCATCCGCTGATTGGTTCGCCCTCGCAGCCGGAACAGTTCGTCACGCGCATGGATGGCTTTGATTGTGTGACTTATCTCGAAACGGTGTTGGCGTTGGCGAATGCGCGCGATGTTGAGAGTTATCTGCAACGCTTGCGTACACTGCGTTATGTGGGCGGCGAGATCAGCTATGCGAAGCGGTTGCATTACACGACCAACTGGCATCGCGTGAACGTCCAGCGCGGTTTCTTGCAAGACCTGACGGCGAATGAAGGCAGCGTAGAGCGTACTAAAATCTTGAGCGCGCTGGCAGGCTTCGCGCCGCAAACGCAAACCTTTCGTTATTATCCAAAAACTAAACTCAATGCCGCGACGCGCTGGTTGCAGGACGGCGACTTGATCTATTTCGTCTCGGCGCGTCAGGGCTTGGACACTTATCATGTAGGCATGCTGTTTCGCGTCGGAGACCAGTGGGTGATGCGACACGCCGCCCGTAGCCAAGGCCAAGTGACCGAGCAGCCGCTGACTGAATTTTTTCAACGAAATCGAATGTCGGGTTTTATGTTAGCGCGTCCGGTGGGCTAAGATGTCGCTTGTCTTTCACTATAGCATTCAAGAAAAAGTTTTTTGCGCTAGAAGCGCTGAGGGTGGTAGCCGGTGGTTACTCCGCCGACTAACTTTGACGTTCTTTCAAGACTCTCAGCGGAAGTTCTTTTTCATGAATGCTATAAATCACTCTTAACCACCAACCAATAACATCAGGAGCGAAAGCATGATTACGCTAAAAGTGAATGGCGACAGCCGTCAGTTCGATGGCGAAGCCGATATGCCGTTGCTGTGGTATCTGCGCGACGAGTTGCAAATGACCGGCACGAAATATGGCTGCGGTCAGGGCTTGTGCGGCGCGTGTACCGTTCACCTGAACGGGCAGGCCGTGCGCAGTTGCCAGACCGATATGCAAACCGCCGCTGGTAAAAACATCACGACCATCGAAGGCTTGCATCCGCAAGCAAACCACCCAGTTCAACAGGCGTGGCGCAATGCCGACGTACCGCAATGCGGTTACTGCCAGTCGGGGCAAATCATGCAAGCCTGCGCTTTGCTCAAACAGAAACCCAAACCGACCGATGCCGACATTGACACGGCGATGCGCGGCAACATCTGCCGCTGCGGAACCTATCAACGCATCCGCGAAGCGATTCACGCAGCGGCCAATGGCAATAAGACACAGACGGCAAAAGGAGGCGAATAATGTACCGCATAGAAATCGTTGAACGTCGCACCTTCCTGCAACAACTTGTGTCGGCCAGCGCGCTGGTGATTGGCGCATCGGCTACGCCTTTTGATTTCACGGGCGCTGAAACCGGCGAGAGCAGTGGAGCCGCCGCCGCCGCGTGGAATCCGAACGTCTATATGGGACTCGAACCCGATGGCCGCATTATTTTGATTACACATCGCTCTGAGATGGGCA
>JANNUY010000223.1:0-3051 GCA_031414155.1 Acidobacteriota bacterium | reverse complement strand
GCTTTCAATCGCTGATAAGTGGTTTCTTCCGTAGCGAGTTTGGCCTCGGCTTCCAATCGTTGCGCGCGGATGCCCGCGATGCGGGTTTGGGCTTCGGCCTTTTGCGCTTGGGCACCACGCGCTTTGGCTTCGGCCTCAAGGCGTTGCGTGTCGAACTCAGGCGCGCGTAACGTAGCGAGCAATTGCCCTTGCCTTACGACCGAACCGCGATCAACGCTGATCGTTTCGACGAAGCCTTGCACCTTGGCGTAAATGGCCGTGTCTTGATAAGCGTGCAACTCGCCGGGCAGCCGCAGCGAACGATTGAGTTCAAGTGATTGCACGGTTGTGGTCGTGACGGTTGGCGGTGCAGCCGGAGCGGCTTGTGCGGCAGGCGGTTGCGGTTTCGGTTTCGTCGCTTGACCGCCGCAGGCTAATGCCGTGAAAGCCAGAAAAGTAAAAGCCAGGATGTAGGAAAGTTGTTTAAGCATGATCGTTGTTATTGCTTCCATCTATGGAGTGCGGTCGGCTTGCCGCCGCTTTCGCTTTTGTCTGCGAACGATTTTGGGGTAAGGGAATGTCTCGCGTGACGAACGGAAAGCGGTGGCAAGCCGACCGCACTCCATACATCAATCTTCAGGATGTAGCGAAGCCGAAGCTGCGCTCACCTTGCGTTGTGCCATCGCATACAACGCAGGCAGCACGAACAGCACCGCCACTGTCGAAGCCACCAAGCCGCCAATTACTGCACGTCCCAAAGGTGCGCTTTGATCGCCGCCTTCGCCAAGACCCAACGCCAGCGGAATCATGCCTGCGACCATTGCGCAGGCCGTCATTACGATAGGACGCAAACGGCTGCGCGCGCCAGTCGTAGCGGCTTCCCGCGCATTCAAGCCTGCTTTGCGTTGTTGTTCGGCAAACGTAATTAACAAGATCGCGTTCGCTACGGATACGCCGATAGCCATGATTGCGCCCATATAAGATTGCACGTTCAGCGTAGTCCCCGTCAGCCACAACGCGAGCGCGACGCCTGCCAGCACAGCGGGAATCATGCAAAGAATCGCCAGTGCCAAGCGCAGCGATTGAAAGTTCGCCGTCAGCAACAGAAAGATCACTGCCATCGCCAACAACAATCCAAACCGCAAGCCTGAAATGGTTTGTTCCATCGGCGGGACTTGTCCGCGCGAAGCGACCGTGACGCCGCGTGGCGGTTCGCCTGCGCGCTGGATGGCGGCGGAGACTTCGCGCGCAACGCTTTGCAAATCCTGTCCGGCAAGGTTGGCGGTGATCGTCACCATGCGTTGCTGGTTGTAACGGTCATACTCGCCGACCATCGTGCCGAAGCTCATTTCGGCTACGTCGCCTGCGAGCGCGTGCGAACCGTTTGGTAAAGACACGGGAATGCTTTGCAACTCTTCGATGGAATTCATGCGGGCTTGCGGGACTTCGACCTGCACTTGATAGGCCGTACCGCTCGCGGGGTCGCGCCAATAAACTGGTTGGGTAAAGCGGCTTGATGACGTAGCCGCGATCAGTGAGCGTCCGACTTGTTCGACCGTGACGCCGAGTTGACCGGCGCGCTTGCGGTCTACGTTGATGTTGACGGTGGGATAGTCGAGCGGCTGATCGAATTGCAAATCACGCAGCGCAGAAATCTTTTTCAGTTCGGCCATTACCTTTTCGGCGTGGGCGCGATTGTTGGCGAGGTTGGGGCCGCTCGTGACGACTTCAATTGGCGTAGGCGCGCCGAAGTTCATGATCTTGGTGACGACGTCGCCTGCCTCGAACGAAAGCGCGACGTTGGGAATGACTTCGGGCAGTCGTTTGCGCAAGCGTTCTTTCAAGGCTTCGGTGCGAATGCCAGAGCCTTTCTTGAGCGCCACGGTCAGCACGGCTTCGTGCGGGCCGCTTGTCCAGAGGTGAATCACGTTGACGGGGAAGCTGGGCGGATGAATGCCTACGAAACCGAGCGAGATGTCTACATTGTTATTGGCTTCGGCCTGAATAGTTGCGAGGGCTTTTTGCAAGACGACTTCGGTGCGCTCTACGCGCGTGCCGGTCGCGGCGCGCATCCGCAATTGAAACATACCGGTGTCGGTGTTGGGGAAGATGTCAGTGCCGAGGCGCGGAGCAAGCAGCGCGATCAATCCGAAGGTGATGAGCAGGTAGCAGGCAAAGGCGAGCCAGCGAATGTTCATTAGGCGTTCGATCAAGTTGCCGTAAGCGCGTTGGACGCGAGCAAAGCCGTTCGTAGTCCCGCCTTCAGGCGGAATGACGTCCGATGCGCGCGACATTCCGCCTAAAGGCGGGACTACATGCTTCGGACGCAGCAACCACGCAGCCAACACAGGTACGAGCGTGCTTGAGAGCAAATACGACGAAAGCATTGCAAAGCCGACAGCGAGTGACAGCGGCACAAACAAGCCGCGCGCTACGCCGGTCATAAAGAGCGAAGGTACAAAGACTGCCAGCACTGAAAGCATAGATAGAAAGCGCGGCACGACAGTTTGGCTGGCGGCTTTGAATGCAGCGACGCGCGGCGATTCGCCTTGCATCAAGTGCGTATTAACGTTTTCGATTTCGACCGTAGCTTCGTCCACGAGAATACCGACGGCGAGCGCGAGTCCACCGAGTGTCATCAGGTTGAGCGTTTGGCCGGTGAGCCAGAGGCCGACGACGCCAGCCAATAAAGAAAACGGAATCGTGAGGACGACGATCAACGCCGAGCGAAAGTCGCGCAGGAAGACCAGCACCATCAGCCCCGTGAGCAGCGCGCCGAGCAGGGCTTCAATGGCGAGCGTACGCAACGAGTTTTTGACGATGGGCGATTGATCGAGTTCAAAGGTGATCTTGATGTCTTCGGGGACGAGCGTTTGAAAGCGCGGCAGTTCAGCTTTGACGCGATTGATAACATCCAACGTCGAAGCCTCAGCGCGTTTGGTAACAGGGATATAAACAGCGCGCTTGCCGTTCACATAACCATACCCCGTCAAAACGTCGCTGCCGTTTTCAACCGTAGCCACATCGCGGACGTAAACGTTCGCGCCCGCGCCGTTGCGAATCGGCACGTCG
>JANNUY010000222.1:0-2653 GCA_031414155.1 Acidobacteriota bacterium | reverse complement strand
GCGCGTATAAACCGCGTTGACCTTGCTCCACAGCGCCATGTCCGAAATATAGATCGTCACCTTCAGCAGATGATCCATATCGCTGCCCGCCGCCAGCAAAATCTCCCGCAAATTGTTCAAACACTGTTCGGCTTGTTCTTCGATGGAACCAACGATGTGTTCCGTCACGCCCAGCTTGAACGGCAACTGTCCTGCGACGAATATCAAGCCGTTATGCACAGTTGCTTGCGAATAATGTCCGCCGGGCTTTGGCGCGTTGGGTGTGAATACTTTTTGGATGCTCATGGCTTTGCAGATGGAGAGACGGAGAGGCAGAGAGACGCCATAAACTCTCTGCCTCTCCGTCTCTCTGTTTTATTTTCCCGCAGCCATTTTCATCGTTGCGCTTTCGCCCGGATGATAAGCCGCTTCGAGATTGGCTTTGATTTCTTCCAAGCGATACCACGCGGGTTTGAATTGCCGCTTGGCGTAAAGTTCTCCTTGATCGAACCAATGTTTTGAAGTCGGGTCGTGGCGTTGGCCGAATTGTAGCAACGAGCGTGCTTGAATCTTTGGCCCGAACTCGACCACGCTCACATAAGAGGTTCCGACCTGGCCGTAGTTGCGTTTCAAGCCTTTGGCAATCGGCGTATCAAACGGCGTGTAAAAATTGAAGATGATGCCCACGTATTCACCCGGCCCGCCTGGCACGGGCAAGCTGGGTTTGTCGTCGTCGAAACGCTCAAGCGCGCCGCTGGTGTGAATGCGTTGCAGCCGCGAGATTTCGCCCCATGCGACTTTCCACGTACCCACTTTTTTCGTGAACTCATCCAGCACGTAACCCAAAATCGCCGTTTCAGGGAAGGGCATCGTTTTGGTCATTTGTTTGGCTTGCGGTTGCATACGTGCGTATGCCCACATTGTGAAAAGCGACATGCCTACGGCGTCAACGTCGGCGCGTTGATTCCACGCTTTGATGATTTGCATGGCTTCGGCAGTCTTAGCGGCTTGCGTGGGATTGGCTGCGTTGAGCTTTTCCCATTCGGCTGACAGCAGCGGCACAAGCGTTTGCGCTTCGATGCAGCGGTTGTCGAAAGCCGCCGTCGCCCAGTCTTCAAAACTGAACTTTTCTTTTTCGCTCAACACGACGCGCGACATACGCGAACGCGAGTTGTCGGGTTCGGTGACCATGTATTGGGGAAACTTCGCTTCCGCTGGATTATCGGCGCTGCCCTCTGCCGTAGCGAGAAACGGCGTCGCGTTGCAATTTTGCGCCCAGCCGGTTGATGGATTCAGCACCTGCGGCAATTCGTCGAGCTTGTGATAGCCCTTCCATTCGGCGGTCGGGTCGCTGCCGTCGAGCGGTTTCGTCCAATCAAAACGCGTGTCGCGGCGTGGCACTGCGCCGTAATAGCAATACCAGATGTTGCCGGCTTGATCGGCATACATTGTGTTGAACATCGGCACGGCGGTACGCGCCATTGCGGCTTTGAATTCGTTGAGATTTTTCGCGCGTCCCATCATGAAGCGTTGTTCAAGTCCGCCGCCTTCTTCATACATCGCCATCTTGACGGTGAACGGCTTGCCATCGCGCACCGCAATGATCGGGCCGTGATGTGTTTTGCGAAATTGAAACGTCTTGTTGACAACACCCGCGTCGGTCTTGATAGCGACGCTGTTCGTCCATTGCGTCGCAGTCAGATAACCCGTGCCGTATTTGTAATTCAGCGGATTCTTTGCGTCATCAAATTTTTCCGTCCACAGGTCAATTACGTCTGGCGCGTTGACGGTGTGGCTCCAGCCCAGCGTGTCGTTGTGTCCCAACGTAGGGAAAGGCGAACCGGGAAACGATGCGCCTGACAAATGCCAACCCGTCGCGCTGTTGATGTGGCCTTCGATCCATTGCCCCGGCCCAAAGAAAGGTTGGTGCGGATTGATGAACAACAAGGCCCTTCCGCTCGCGCTCTTTTTCGCTGAAGCCGCCCAGGTATTGGAACCGACGAGTCCGGCGCTCCAAACATCATCTTGCGCGTCATTCTCAGCGATGTCTTGTGGGCGTTGCGGTTGGTAACGACTCGTAGCGCCGTTGGCTTTGACTTCGCTAATGGCGGCGAGCGTTTCCGCATCCTTGATCTTTTCGCGCTTGTAAATGAAAAGCTGATATTGCGCGAACCGTCCGAAGGCGATGACGTGCCAGGGTTCGAGTTTGGTGAGCAGGCGCGGTTTGGCTTGCGGATTTTTGGCTACGAAATAGTTGTATCCATCCGCTGTCGCCTGACAGACTTCCTTCATCGCGGGGCCGAGTTTGGCGTATTCATCTTGCGACAGTTTGGCAGTTTCCAACGCGCGATTGGTCAAATCCTGCACGAGCATTTTTTCGCCGTAAACTTCCGCCGCGCGGCCTATGGCTTGAATATAACTGTCTTCGACTTGCCAGAAATTGTCTTCGCATTGGGCGTAGATGAAGCCGAACATCACACTGTAATCCGTCGGGCCGTAGACATGCGGTACGCCCCATGTGTCACGATAGATTGTCACCGTTTGCGCGACCTGATCGAGTGGCAGCCTTTTGCTTTTGGCTGCGTCTTTGGCCGTCGTCGTCGGTGTGTGGTGTGAATACAGGGACGCGCTCAAGGCGAGCGCGCCGATCATCATCAAGCTGGTTCGTTTCATT
>JANNUY010000221.1:0-2503 GCA_031414155.1 Acidobacteriota bacterium | reverse complement strand
TCGGTTGCCTTACGCACATCGCCAGCTTGTCGGGCAATTCAGACGGTGTTGTATAGCCGTGCAAACGGCGGCCTTCGCCTGCCGTATAAAAAGTCATATCAATGGCTTCCTGCACATCGCCGCGCGTTTCTTTCAACACCTTGCCCATCTCGCGCGTCATTGCGATTGAATGCGCTTCTTTTTGTTCGAGCAGGATTTGTCCGAGCCGATAAAGAATCTCGGCGCGTTTGGGCGCAGGCGTCGCTTTCCATTTCGGAAAGGCTGCGACGGCGGCTTTGACCGCAGCGTTCACATCTTCGGCGGATGAAGCAGGGAAGCGCCCGACCAGTTCGCGCACGTCCGCCGGGTTGCGGTTCTCGATATATTCGCCGCTCTGGGACTTCACCCAGCGGCCATTAATATAATTATCGAAAGTGTTAGCCGACACGTTTTTTGATTTTTTTACAGTAGCCATAAAGACGTAACCTAAGGTTGCAGGGAACGTGCCAAGTCGGCGGCACGTTGCATATTGAGCGGGAGTTGCGCTTTGGTCGCGGCTGCGGGCTTATGACAAAGCGTGCAAGCGACGCGCGCATCTTTCCATTTGCCCGGATGTTTGTGTTGTAACTCGAGCGCGCCCAAGCTGTCAGCCGTATGGCATTTCAGGCAATCGGTGCGCGTCATCGTCATTAGGTGATCGGCATTCGCAGGCATCGCCTTAATTTTTGTTTTCGTCGAAAGATAATAAAGCAGTCCGACGACGGCTAGCACGAGCAGGGCAAAGAGAAAGTCGCGTTTGGGTTTCATAAGTTGAGCGCAGGAAAATAGCTTTTCTTTATGTGTTGATTAACGAGTCGGCAATGTAACAAAGCCTTTGCAACAGTGTCTAGCGAGCGTTTGTGCCTTCAGTGCCAGAAATATTTTCAGTCCACGCGGCGGGTTTTCTCAGTCTCACACGCATGAGTTAGCAAAGGCTCGTTAAGCTGCGTTGTCGCATGCCGCACGCTCGCGCTATGCTGCGAACGGTCAGCATCCCGGCCTTTTGACAGAATCCGTAAGAGCTAAAAAGAGAGCCAAAAGATAAGAGAACATATGCTAAGTCCCTTAATGAGTCGTTCACGCTTTTCAATCTTGTTGTTGGTAAGTGCCATCGCAACCTATGTGTGGTTCTTGCCGTTTTCGGCGACGCGAGCCTTTCCGGTTTTTCCCGCCGGATTCATTCACGAAACCATTATTTCAGAAGGGTTGGACTTGCCCACAGCAATGGCTTTCGGGCCGAACGGTGCGCTATTTATCGCCGAGAAACGCGGCGTCGTGCGCGTCTGGCAAAACGGTGTGCTGTTGCCAGAACCATTCATTGACCTGTCTGACGAAGTCAATCAAAGCGGTGATCGCGGCTTGTTGGGGCTGGCTTTGCATCCAGAGTTTCCCACTACGCCTTATGTTTATTTACTCTATGTTTATGACCCGCCCGGCGCTACGCCTGATGGCGATGGCGCACGCGTCGCGCGTTTGTTGCGCGTGAAGGCAGATGCCGCGAATCCGCTCAAAGCCTCAACGGAGCGCGTAGTCTTGCTGGGCAAAAACAGTACGCTGGCGAATAGCGGCAATCCGAACAACCCAGAAGATCAGGCCAATGTTGCTTGTCAGAATTCAACTCAAGGCGATGCCCAAGGTGCTGAAAGATATGTGCAAGATTGCCTGCCCGATGATTTCCCGGCGCATACGATTGGCACGGTCGCTTTCGGCCCTGACGGCAAACTCTATGTCGGCAACGGCGATGGTGGATCGTGGAAAAACGTAGACCCGCGCACCTTGCGCGTGCAAAGCCTCAACAGCCTCGCGGGCAAGTTGTTGCGGATTGATCCGCTCACGGGCGCGGGGCTGGCAGACAATCCGTTTTATGACGGCAACCCAAATAGCAATGCGTCGAAGGTTTTCAACTACGGCTTGCGCAGCCCGTTTCGTTTTACCTTTCATCCCGTTAGCGGCGCACCGTTCATCGGCGACGTAGGCTGGGGCACATGGGAAGAAATCAACACCGGGCGCGGCAAAAATTTCGGCTGGCCTTGTTACGAAGGCGGCTTTGGTGGCGATGGTGGCGAGAACGAACGGCAAGAGCTTTACGCCGACAACCCGCGCACGAGCGGGCCGTGCGAACAGCTTTATGCCAATGCTGATGCCGTGACGCCGCCGCTTTACGGATATGGGCGCGACGTGAATGGCGCTTCGTTGACGATGGGCTTTTTTTATACGGGCCAGGCTTGGCCTGCGGCCTATCGCGGGGCGCTTTTCTTTGGCGATTACAACAACAACTGGGTCAAGTATCTGACTTTCGACACGCAAGGCCGCCCGAAGGTGAACGATTTTTCGAGCGATGATTTTCCGATCAGCGGGCCGGTGCAATTGCTGATGGGGCCGGACGAACAGCTTTATTACATCGGCCTCGGCGAAGTGCATGGTGTTTATCGCGTGCGTTACACCGGCAATGCGAACCAGCCGCCCGTGGCAAAAGCCTCGGCAG
>JANNUY010000220.1:0-4599 GCA_031414155.1 Acidobacteriota bacterium | reverse complement strand
CCTTCGGCGAACAAGATACGCAATGTCAATGCAGCCCTTGCTCACGCGCGGGCTACTGACACGAAGCGTCAAACCGTTCCCCAGCCGGGTGGCGGCAATGCGACTTGTTCGTCTACTTTGGAATGCGAGACGGCCTGCGTGCTGCGTGAGAGCCAGACGAACATCTCTACGAAATTGAGTCCGATCAAACGCACGGGCGTACGCACAACGATGCTGCGCAAGCGATCCATGTTGGCGTTCTCGACGCCGACGGCGAAAAAGGCTACGCGCTTGCTGGCCTCTTCATCGCGGATGCGCTCGGCGGCCTGTTCGATGACGTGCGGTTCTTCTCCTTGCGGTTCGCCGTCGGTGATGAGAAAAATCCACGGACGATAATAGGCCACGCCGTTCGCGCGATATTGCGTCTTGCGCGCTTGCAACAAATCAAGCGCCTGATGAATCGCCGTGCCCATAATCGTTGAGCCTTCGGCGTGCAACAGGGGCGGCTCGAACAAATCCGCCGTAACGAAATCCTGTACGACCTGCACGTCACTGCCGAACGTGACGATGGCAACTTCGACGCGGCGCGCCGCCAGCCCATCGCGCGCGAGGTCGTTCTTGAAAGCGCGCAAGCCTTCATTCAACGCGGCAATGGGTGCGCCTTGCATCGAACCCGAAACGTCTACGAGTAAAACGCAAGGGCAGCGCGGTTCGGGGTTCTCGGCAAATTCGACAGCGTCGGCCAGGGATGATGGATTGGGAAGATTGGACATAAAGCAGCTCGTGTGGTTTTCAAAAAGGCAGATAGTCGAGACGGCAGTGCCAATCAGTGAGATCAGTCGCCAATGCGATTAGCGTGAGATCGTTAACGCACTGACCGATACTGACTTTCACTTGGGGAGCGAAAATGACGCCCAGAAAGACTTGGCCCGCAATTTGTCGCTGGTGGGATTCGCGCAAGAAATCTTGATCGCGGGTAAACAATACACGCCTCAATGCAGTAGCTCGATCAAGCAACTGATCGTCATCAAGTCGCGTCGTGCCGTCGTCTTGCGCCGTTAGAACGTCTACGCCTCGCGCCCGCAAGGCTTTGGTGATCACCCACTCCACGTGAACGTCCATATACAACGCAACACTCATGCCGCCACCTGAGACTGTTTCAAGGCGCGCAGTTTTTGCACAAAGGGGTCTTGCTGCGAAACCGCCCAAAGACGCTCATATTCAAGTTTTTGCTGCTCAATCTCGTCGTCATAGGCCGCTTGATGATCAAAGTAGTAAGACATCGCCGCATGCAATTGCGCGAACGATAGGTGCGGATGTTGTTCGTGCATCTCATCTACGTCCCAGCCGTAAGCCACGTATTCAATGGCGACCTCAATGACTTTCGTGTTGGCTTCTTTGATCCACGCGACGCCGCGTTCGTCCAATTCAATTAAAGAAACCGCTGCTGTTTTTGCTGACATACTTACCTCCTTAGTTTTCAGACAACCCAGCCAATCGTTCAAAAATGCGCACCAGCGATTGCGTACCGTCATCGCCCCCGCCGTCGGCCTCGACGGCGGCGAACATCTGGTTCGCCAGCGACGCCGTAGGCACAGGCGTTTGCGAACGCGCGGCGGCATCAAGCACGAGCCGCAAATCTTTTTGTTGCAGCTTCACCATGAACGCGGGTTTGAAATCGCGGTCAATCATTTTCTTACCCAGCACGTCGAGCGCCCACGAATTCGCCGCGCCGCCGGTCAAAGCTTGATGAACTAGATTGAGATCGAGTTCGTTCTTGCGCGCGAAAGTCATCATTTCGCAAACGGCGAGCAAATTCACCGCGACCATAATTTGATTGCAGAGTTTCGTCGCCTGTCCGTTGCCCGCCGGACCGAAATGCGTGATACGTTTTCCCATCGCTTCTAACACCGGACGCGCGCGTTCGACCGCGAGCGCATCGCCGCCAGCCATGATCGTCAGCGTACCCTCAATCGCGCCTTTCTCGCCGCCAGAGACAGGCGCGTCCAGCCAGATGACGCCACATTGCGTGGCTTTGGCCGCGAGGTCGCGCGTGACGCTGGGCGAGATCGTACTCATATCAATGACAATCGTACCCGGTCGCGCCGCGGCGAAAATTCCGTCGTCGCCATAAGCCACCGCCACGACATCGGGCGTATCAGTCACCATCGTGATGATGATCTCGCACTCGCGCGCGACTTCGGCAGGTGTATCAACCGCGCGCACATTGCCCAGGCCTTTCTGTTCTTCGGCAAAGCGCGCCGCCTTGCCTGCCGTCCGCGTAGCCACCGTCAGCGCAAACCCCGCGCGCAGCAAATTGCGCGCTTGCGGCTGCCCCATAATGCCCAGCCCGATGAATCCCACTCGCATGATTTTTGTTAGCTCCCTAGTTTTAAGATGGTTTGAATACGTGCCGACTTCGACTCTGTGTGCAAGATGCCACAGGCCGTTTGCGAACGGCAACCGCCACCAGGCAAAGCGACGAAATTGACGCTGCTGAAAGTGCAATGCTATACCCGGCACGCAAACAACGTATGCAAGCAATCAACCTTTTCAACCATTTAGGCTTTCGGTTCAGCTTTCGGCGAGCGCGCAATGGCGCGTGGGCGTTGGTGTTGTTGCTCGCCCTGCCCGTCCTCGCGCAAGCCCATCCCGCCTGGGGCATCGTGGTTGCGCCCGAAGGCACGGTTTATTTCTCAGACACCGAACGCAATCGCATCTGGATGCTCACGACCAATGGACGCTTGCGGACGATTGCCGTCAAACAACATACGCATGGTTTGTATTTCGGCGCGGACGGCTATCTTTACGGCGAGGCGGTTGAATACGAAGCGAAGACGCAGCGCTGGTTGGCAGGGCGTTGGCGTGCGCGGTCAGATGATTTGTTTGAAGAGACCTTGCTCCCGACCGCTAACGTACCCGCAGGCTGGGGCATTTGCCGTGACGCGCAAGGCAACACTTATGACCTTGAGCAAAACGAGCAGGTCGCGCGGTTGCTCAAGCGCACGCCCGACGGACAGGTGAGCGTGCTGGCAGGCGGAGCGCGCAACAATGTAGGCAGTCACGCCGATGGCACGGGCGAAGCGGCGCGCTTCAGTTTTCTCGAAGCGATGACACTCGGCCCTGACGACATGCTTTATGTGCGCGACAACGCCGCCATCCGCCGCGTAACGTTGACGGGCGAAGTGCTGACCATCGGCGGCAATCCGTTGGGCAACGAACCGCACCCGATGACCGGCGGATTATCGGGACTCGCCGCCGACGGACGCGGCAACGTTTATGTGGCTGATCTCGCCGCACGTTGCGTACGAAAAATCTATTCTGACAATCACGTCGAAACCATCTGGCGTAGCAGTTGGCTGTGGGCTCCTTCGGGCGTAGCCGTGCGGAACGGCGAGGTTTACGTGTTAGAAAATCTTGCACAAACGCCGTGGGCCGTATTGGGCGCGCTGGGCATGGGGCCTTACAGCCGCGTGTTTCGTTTGAGTGCGGACGGCTCAATCGTCAAGCTGGCGACAGTGTGGGGCACGACGACGAGCCGGGTGTTGGGCATATTGATCTTGCTGCTCGCGTTGTATTCGCTGCGGCGCTTGCGCAAAAGAGATAGCAGAAGCATGTAGTCCCGCCTTCGGGCGGAAAGTCTTGATAGCGCGAGACATTCCGCTTGATGGTGGGACTACATGCAAAATAAAAAACGATGCAACTGTGGCGTGAAAGCACCAACTCGCTGGTTACGTTTTCAGCGCAAACCTTGCTCGGCACAGGAGGCGAAGCGCAGATTCACGCGCTCGCGCAAGCCCCTCAGCTCGCCGCCAAAATCTATCACGAACCCAAAGACGAATACGCTCGCAAGTTGGCGTTGATGTTGGCGCATCCGCCGTTCAATGCACCCTCTAAAGAAGATGATTCGACGCGCGCCGCCATCGTCTGGCCGGTTGAACTGTTGCGCAAACCAGATCACGGCAAACAAGTCGCGGGCTTTCTGATGCCGCGTTTGCACGCGATGCGTCCGCTGATGGATTTTTACAACCCGCGCGCACGACGCTTGGCGGCTCCGCTTTTCACCTGGCAATACTTGCATCGCACGGCGCGCAATCTGGCCGCCGCCGTCAGCCGCTTGCACGAGCGCGGTTATGTCATCGGCGACGTGAACGAGTCGAACGTGCTGGTTTCAGAAACCGCGCTCGTCACGCTCGTAGACACCGATTCGTTTCAAGTGCGCGACCCGCACAGCGACGCCGTCTTTCGCTGTCCCGTAGGCAAGCCCGAATTCACGCCGCCTGAACTGGTCAACACGCGCTTCGCAGATCTTGATCGCACCGTCGAACACGACCGCTTCGGTTTGGCGGTCTTGCTGTTCCAAATTTTGATGGAAGGCACGCATCCGTTTTCGAGCGTTTATGCCGGAGCCGGTGAACCGCCGCCACTCGAAGCCCGCATCAGCGCGGGGCATTTCGCTTACGACGCCGCGCGCTCCGCTGGCGTCTATCGCCCGATGCCGACGGCGCCTGCTTTCACGACGCTTGCGCCCGCGTTGCAACGGCTATTTCAGCAAGCCTTCGTTACCGGACACGCACAGCCGCAATATCGTCCGACGGCGCAAGCCTGGGCCGATGCGTT
>JANNUY010000219.1:0-1405 GCA_031414155.1 Acidobacteriota bacterium | reverse complement strand
CCTGATGCTTTGAGTTCTTTATCCGCTCAGGATTTGAACGGCGACGGACGCGCAGATTTGGTAGGCAATTTATGCGACGCAGTTTCTGGTGCCTTTTTTCTGGTAGCCTTCGCAAATTCGATCACTTTCAACCCGTTTATTTTTTTTGAAGGCGGAGGGAAATCCGCTCCACCTTTCAGCGATTTCAATGGCGACGGTTTACCTGACTTGCTGGGCGGCTCTTCACGACGCATCTATGTCAATCGTGGCGATGGCACTTTCCAAGCCAGTTTTCAGTACCTGACTGGTTTTGGGCTCTCAGCCGACTTGAATGAAGATGGCACAACCGATTTACTTTACGTGCAAGGCAATGAATATGTTTTCATTCCGAATCAAGCGCGGTGCCCGGCGGCGAGCGATGCGATAATCACTTCAGCCGCGAGTTATTACAGCGTGAAACCTGCGCCGAATGGGATTGCCGCGCTTTTCGGGACAGGGCTTGCCACCGAATCCCGCGCCGCCAACACCTCACCCTTGCCCACGAGCCTCGCCAACACCAGTGTGAGCCTGCGCGACAGCAAAGGCGTCGAACGTTTGGCTTCGCTCTTTTTCGTTTCTCCCAATCAAATCAATTTACTGTTGCCTGAAAATACGGCACCGGGACTGGCGCAAGTGCGTGTTTTGCGCAACGGCTCAACGACCGTCGCCAACAGTGTGATCGAAGTCTTGCCCGTCAACCCGGGTTTGTTTGCGGTGGATGCCAGCGGCACGGGTTACCCGGCTGGTTTCGCGCTGCGCGTCCGCAATAATGGTGCGCAGGTCTATGAACCACTCGCGCAATACAACAGCACCTTGAATCGTTACACGCCCATTGCGCTGGACGTAAGCAACACCGCTGAACAAGTTTACTTGATTTTATACGGCACCGGCCTGCGTAACCGCAGCAGCCTCGCTTCTGTCACGGCCTTGATTGGCGGAGCGGCTGCTCAAGTTCTATACGCCGGGCCGCAAGGCGATTTCCTGGGACTTGATCAGATTAACTTGCGTGTGCCTTCGGCGCTGGCAGAGCGCGGTGAGGTTGACGTAACGGTGATGGCAGAGGGCCGCGTGACGAATACACTGAGGGTGCTGATCAAGTGAACGCCGCTCAAATGAACGCCGCGACTGCACACCAGAGGCGACGCGTACTCAGGCCTGACATCAGGGGGGCTATTCATTCTCAACACTCAAATACCGAGAGCCGTGAAAGCTAACGCTGGTCGAGCGGCGTAAAGACGCAACGCCTTTTTACTTTGCGAAAGCGAAGAGCGGTTATCGCTACGTTACGCAAAACGGTTTACAGTTACGACACGCGTGATTTGTTGCAAGACATCAAGCATTACAACGGCGGGACGGCTTATCAGCAACGCAGCTTCGTTTATGACGG
>JANNUY010000218.1:0-1010 GCA_031414155.1 Acidobacteriota bacterium | reverse complement strand
ATTGAACAACGGGTATTCAGAACTTAAACAGATATGAACGCAGTCGAAATCGAAGAAGCCGTTTCCCGTCTCGCCGAAGCGCCGTTTGATGCGGCGGAATTTCCCTTTGCCTTGCTCGAAGCCTTTGGTAACAAGCCGACGACCATCAAGCGGCTCAAAACCAATAGCTCAAACCAGTCTGACCTGACGGGCGCAGTGTTGCAGCGCAATCACATTCATCTAAAAGTTTGCCCAACCGGCGAAGTCACGCGCACGCTCACGGCTTTGCGCGAGAGCGCGGCGACGGCGCGTTATAAAGCCAAATTCATTCTCGCCACTGACGGCAAATGGTTTGAAGCAGAAAGCATTGTTGACGGCGAAACGATTGCCTGTGATTACCCCGACTTTCATGACCATTTCGGATTCTTTCTGCCGCTGGCGGGCATCACGACCGTCAAGCAAATCCGCGAGAATGCCTTTGACATCAAGGCTACGGGACGCCTGAACCGTCTTTATATCGAATTGCTCAAAGACAACCCGGACTGGGACAAAGCCGAGCGCCGCGAAGAACTCAATCATTTCATGGCGCGGCTGATCTTTTGTTTCTTTGCCGAAGACACCAACATCTTCCGCAGCGAAAGTTTTTTCACCGCCACCATCGAACAGATGAGCGATTCATCGAATACGCACGAAGTCTTGTCTGAACTGTTTCGCGCGATGAAAACGCCGCTCAACGAACGCAAGGCGGCAGCGATACGCTCTTGGGCTGATGGTTTCCCTTATGTGAATGGCGGGCTTTTTTCGGGCAGTGACGCAACGCCGCGCTTCAGCCGGGTGGCGCGCTCTTACTTCTTGCATATCGGCAAACTCGACTGGACGAAAATCAATCCTGACATATTCGGTTCGATGATTCAGGCCGTCGCCGATGACGAAGAGCGCGGCGCGTTGGGCATGCATTACACCAGCGTGCCGAACATCCTGAAGGTGTTGAATCCGTTGTTTCTGGATGATTTGCGCGCGCAACTCGAAGC